>NZ_JBHHMJ010000021.1:0-2015 GCF_042136455.1 Stenotrophomonas sp. 3diitr2024 | reverse complement strand
TCGAGCCATGCTCGACTGCTGTTGAAAAGCCAGTCGAGCATGGCTCGACTCTACAAAAAAAGCGCCGGGGGATGCCCGGCGCTTCTGCTTACTTGGCTTCAGCCTTGGCCAGCATGTCCTGCACCGAGGCAGTGGTGATCGGGTGGTAGCCCGGCTTGGCCTTTTCGAAGGCCTGCTTGGCCAGCTCCAGCCCCTTCGGGGTCTTCACCAGTTCGGCGTAGATCGGCAGGATCAGCTTGCGACGGCCGACGCGCTCGATGAATGCCGCCGCGCCTTCATTGGCCTGCTCGTAGCCGCTGCGGATCGCCAGCGGGTACCAGCGCATGGCGATCTCGCCATTCGGGGTGCCGGTGAAGTGGAAGGCCTTGTCCAGCGTGGCCAGCTTGTCCAGCGGCTGGGTCGCGCCCAGGCCATCGATGAAGCGCACCCATTCCTGCGTGCTCCAGTCGGCGATGACCTGGCTGCTCGGCACGGTGCCGGCGCTGGCGAAGGCGATGCGCGCGGTATCGACGCTGCTGAAGTTGCGCGACTGCGCCTTGGCCGCGAACGCCGGGATACCCGGCTCGTCCAGCCATGCCTTCAGTTCGACCTCGGTCACTGCCGACGGATTCTTCGGCAGCAGGTTCTTCTTCATGTAATCGACGAACTGGTCGGTGTTCGCGCTCTGGAAGGCATGGTCATCGAACCAGCCACGCAGGAACGGATCGAAGGTCTCGCGGCCGAAGCGCTGTTCCAGGAACTCCAGGAACCACGAACCCTTGACGTAGGCCACCTGGCTGAGGGCCTCGTCGGGATCACGCTCGTTCAGCGGCGGCAGCGCCAGCGCCTGGTCGGCCGGGCTCATCTCCTTCACTTCGGCCAGCAGGTCGGTCTGGTCGATCTGCTTCTCCATCTCGGCCATTTCCTTGCCGTACAGAGCTTCGGTGATGCGGCCCTGAACGTAGGTGGTGAAGCCTTCATTGAGCCAGATGTCCTTCCAGCTGGCGTTGGTCACCAGGTTGCCCGACCAGCTGTGCGCCAGTTCGTGGGCGACCAGCGAGACCAGCGACTTGTCGCCGACGATCACGGTCGGGGTGGCGAAGGTCAGGCGCGGGTTCTCCATTCCACCGAACGGGAACGACGGCGGCAGCACCAGCATGTCGTAGCGGCCCCAGCGGTATTCGCCGTACAGCTTCTCGGCGGCACCGATCATCTTCTCGGTGTCTTCGAATTCCTTGGCGGCCTTGTTGACCATGGTCGGTTCGGCCCAGACGCCGGAGCGGCCGGAGATCGGCTCGAACACCAGGTCGCCGGCGGCGATGGCCAGCAGGTAGGACGGAATCGGTTGCGGCATCTTGAAGGTGTAGTCACCATCACGCGCGGCCTTCGGATCGTTGTCGGCGCTCATCAGCACCATCACGTCCGGGCGCGAGACCACGTGCGCGCTGTAGGTGAAGCGCACGCTCGGGGTGTCCTGCAGCGGCACCCAGGAACGGGCATGGATGGCCTGCGACTGGCTGAACATGAAGGGCAGCTTCTTGCCCTCGGTCATCGACGGCGCCAGCCACTGCAGGCCCGAGGCGGTCGGTGCGGTGTGGTAGGTCACTTCCACCTTGGCCGGCTGCTCCGCAGCCTCGATGGTCAGCTTGCTGCCGAACACCTTGTCGGCCGGGGCCAGTTCGAACTTCAGCGGGCTGCGCGCGCCGTCGGCGGCAACGGCCTCGACCTTGGACACGGTCAGCTCGCGGGTGTCGAGCACCAGCTGCTTGGCGTCCTTCTGTTTCCATTCCAGGGTGTAGGTGGCGGTACCGCCGATCTGCTTCTGGTCGAAGTCCAGCTTCAGATCCAGCGCGATGTCCTTGATGACGACCTTGTCCGGCTCGGCGTACGAGCTCTCGTCGTGGCTGCGGTTCTCGGCGTTCACGGGGGCGGCAGGGGCCTTTGCGGCAGTCGGGGCGGCGGCGGGCGCGGCCGCCTCCTGGGAGCAGCCGGCGGTCAGGGCCACGGCCAGCGGAAGGAGCATCAGCGGATTACGC
>NZ_JBHHMJ010000014.1:0-8461 GCF_042136455.1 Stenotrophomonas sp. 3diitr2024 | reverse complement strand
CGGCCGCTGGCCGGCACCCCCCCGCAAACCGGAGGCGGCACCACGCCGCCCCCGGTGCCCGGCCTCAGTACGCGATCCAGGCGTCACGCCAGGCAGAGCCGGTGCCCGGGCGGTAGGGTTCGGCATTGACGTTGCACCACGCGCCCTCCGGGAACGGGCGGCAGGCGTAGAATTTGCCGTCGGCGCCCTTGACCACGGTTTCGCCCGGCGTGTAGCTGCCGATACCGTCCGGATACACGAAGTCATAGTCGCCCGGTGGCGGATCGACCGGATCCGGCAGCTGCGTGTCGAGCTGGAAGCGATGGCCCGGCTTCAGGTAGACGCGGTTCTCGGTGGCCGAGGCGATGGGAGTGATGATTCCGTTCTTCAGCACGCCCACCCGGGCATGCTGGGCAGAAGCGTTGACCTGGTGGGCCAGCGCCAGCGGCCATTGCGTGGCGGAGGTCTGCCCGGTGGCGAGGGTGATCTTCGGGCTTTCCAGGTCATTGCCGTTGGCGTTGAACACGCGCAGGGTCAGGGTGGTACCGGTCTCCAGGTCACCCCGCGCGGTGATGGCCCCAGCGTCCTCCCACTCTGGTGGCGGAATGATGTCACCGCCTTCGAAACGTACGTCGGCACAGGTATAGAACGCTTCCTTCGAATCCGAGCGTTGCCAGGTGTTGTAGATGATGTGCTGGCCAGTACGCTTGGGCAGTGGGCAATCGAGTCGGTAGATGCCGTTGGCATCCTCGTCCACGTGACCCAGCGAGCAGAACTGCTCCAGATCGTCCCAACGCAGCGGGCTGCCCGGTTGCCAACCTTCGCGGGTTACATAGAAGACCCAGTCTCGGGTCTTGTGCGGAGCCGATGCGAGGTACTCAAAGGTGTAGCGACCGCGGGCATCGGCGCGGATCGGGCTGGTCGACCAGTCCGTGCGATTGAGGTTCATGCCGCGGTACTTTGCATTGCCGCCGCTGCACAGTTCGCCATCAGGCACGACCTGGCGATGGTTGCCGTCAGCCTCGGCCTGGTTGATGCCGGCCCAGTCGTAGAAGGGCTGCGCGCCACCGATGGCCTTGGCTGCCGCACAGGCCGCATTGGTCGGATTCTCGGGGTTGGCCTGACGGCAGGCGTAGATGCGGCTGATCGGCTTGGAAAGGGTGCCGTGGGCCTGGGCCTCCTGTGAGGCGAAGAGAGCTGCGCACAGGGAGGCAGCAACTGCTGCAAGTAGGTGGGCTTGCATCGATGACGTCCTTTGACGCGTGGAAGACCCGCCGAGTTTCCACGCAGCATAGAGCGTCCTCCATTCAACGGTTCCTAAAAAAACGAGGCTGGGAACCCATCGCCTTTTTCCATGCGACCGCCATCGCAAGAAGCGTCATGCAGGAGGGGTGGCACCGAAGTGCCACCCCCGTCGAGTTCAGTACGCGATCCAGGCATCACGCCAGGCAAAGCCGGTGCCCGGGCGATAGGCATCGGCGTTGATGTTGCACCACGCACCTTCCGGGAACGGACGGCAGGCGTACAGCTTGCCGTCGGTGCCCTTCACCACGGTCTCGCCAGGCTTGTAGCTGCCGAGGCCGGCCGGATACACGAAGTCGAAATCGCCACCCGGCGGATCGACCGGATCAACCGGGCCCGGAATCTGGGTTTCCAGTTCAAAGCGGTTGCCTGGCTTCAGGTAGACGCGGTTCTCGGTGGCGGACGCCACCGGCGTGATCACGCCGTTCTTCATCACGCCGACGCGGGCGTGCTGGGCACTGCCGTTGACCTTGCGGGCCAGCGCCATCGGCCACTGTGCCGGAGCGGTCTGGCCAGCAGCCAGGGTGATTTCCGGGCGCTCCAGATCGTTGCCGTTGGCATTGAACACGCGCAGGGTCAGCGTGGTGCCTGCCTCCAGCGCACCGCGGGCGGTGACCGGGCCGGCATCCTGCCACTGCGGCGGCGGAATCACGCCATTGCCGCCTTCGAATCGCACGTCCATGCAGGTGTAGAACGCTTCACCCGAATCCGAACGCTGCCAGGTGTTGTAGATGATGTGCTGGCCACTGCGCTTGGGCAGCGGGCAATCCAGCTTGTAGGTCTTGCCATCCACCGGCACGTTGCCCAGGGTGCAGAACTCCTGCAGGTCGGCCCAGCGCAGCGGGCTGCCCGGCTGCCAGCCCTCACGGGTGACATAGAACTTCCACTCGCGGGTGGCATGCGGGGCCGGGGCATAGAATTCGAAGGTGTAGCGGCCACGCGCGTCGGCGCGGATCGGCGTGGTCGGCCAGTCCGTGCGGTTCAGGTCGAGCCCGCGGTACTTGGGAATGCTGGCACTGCACAGCTCGCCGTCGCGCACCAGTTCACGATGGTTGCCATTGGCATTGCCGTGCGCAATCGCGCTCCAGTCGTAGAACGGCTGCGCGCCGCCAATGGCCTTGGCGGCGGCGCAGGCCGGGTTGGTCGGGTTTTCCGGATTGCCCTCGTGGCACTGCTTCACGCGGCTGAGCGGCTTGGTCATGGTGCCGTGGGCGAAGGCGCTGCCGGACAGGGCCAGGCCGGCAACGACGGACAGTGCGAGGACTGCCCGGTGGGACAGGTGCATGCAGAGACTCCTTTGCGAGGTATGGGAAACCCCATGAAGTCTTCACATGCAGACAGGCCGGCAATATCGGACAAGTTTGATTTCAGTGGCTGTCGTGCCTGATCTGCAGCACGCTGCTCAAAGCACTGCGGCTCAGGCAGAAGGCGGCGCGATGCGCACCGCCTTCTACAACGGGTCAGTAGGGCACCCAAGCATCGCGCCATGCACTGCCCATACCGGGGCGATATGCCTCGGCATTGACGTTGCACCACGCCCCTTCCGGGAACGGGCGGCAGGCGTACAGCTTGCCGTCGGTGCCCTTTACCACGGTCTGGCCGGGGACGTAGCTGCCAATGCCTGCGGGGTACACGTGGTCGAAATCACCGCCCGGCGACGGCGTGCCCGCGTCGGGCACCCGGGTGTCGAGCTGGAAGCGGTTGCCGTCCTTCAGGTACACCCGGTTGTCGGTGGCCGAGGCCGCCGGCGTGATCACGCCGTTGCTGAGCACGCCCACGCGTGCGTGCTGCGCACTGGCATTGACCGTGCGTGCCAGCACCAGCGGCCACTGTGCGGCGGCAGTCTGGCCGCTGGCCAGCGTGGCTTCCACGCGTTCGACATCATTGCCGTTGGCATTGAACACGCGCAGCGCCAACGTGGTGCCGACCGGCAGCTCGCCGCGCGCGGTGACCGGGCCGGCATCCTGCCACTGCGTTGCCGGTGCCGTTCCGCCGCCGCCCTGGAAACGCACATCCATGCAGGTATAGAACGCCTCGGTCGAATCCGAGCGCTGCCAGGTGTTGTAGATCACATGCTGGCCGGTGCGCTGCGGCAACGTGCATTGCAGCTTGTAGGTGCCATCGGCCGACAGCGGTGTATTGCCCAGCGTGCAGAACTCCTGCAGGTCGGCCCAGCGCAGCGGGCTGCCCGGCTGCCAGCCTTCGCGGGTGACGAAGAAGCGCCAGTCACGGGTGGCGTGCGGCGCGGTTGCCTTGAACACGAAGGTGAACCTGCCATTGGCATCGGGCTGGATCGGCGTGGTCTGCCAGTCACTTCGGTTCACGTCCAGGCCGCGGAAGGTCGGGTTGTTGCCGCTGCACAGCTTGCCGTCGGGCACCACGGCCTGGTGGTTGCCGTTGGCATTGGCCTGGTTGATGCCGTTCCAGTCGTAGAACGCCTGCGAACCGCCGATGGCCTTGGCGGCGGCACAGGCCGGGTTGGTCGGGTTCTCGGGGTTGCCCTGGAAACAGGCGTAGACACGGCTGACCGGCGTGGTCATGGTGCCGTGGGCGAACGCGTTGCCGGCCAGGCACAGGCCCGCAGCCACGAACGAGGTAGCCAGCAGCAGCGGTGTGGATCGGAATGACATGGCGCATCCTTGTGGTCGTCGAAAGGGAACGGTGACCGCAGGCGCTGCGCTGCGCAGTGGACTTCCGGCGGCACCACGGCGAGTATCGAGTTGCGATGCAGGCGACGGAACCCTCGCAGTGCCGATCCGTGACTGCGCATGTGAAGCCCTTCCCGCAGGCTTCACGCAGGGCTGAACGGATGCGCTGGACGTCACGTGACCGGCGTGGCATCGATCACGTCATGGAGATCGCGCTACGCAGTCTCGGTACCCACCCGATCTGCCTGGCACGAGAAACAGCCATGCGCCGCATTGTGCAGCTGGACGAACGCCACCGACGGGTCGGCAAACAGTGCATCCAGGTGGTCGGTCACCTCGGTGCCCGCACAGACCTGGGCACCGCACATCAGCGCGGCGTGGTCATAGGCACGCATCGATATCATCCGGCGCTGCACATACGGGGACACCTCGCCTGGCGGCAGGACGCAACGGGTCACGCCGCGCTGCACGAAGATCGGGCCGGCGGCGCGATACGGTGAATGCAGCGGCAGGTGGACGTGGGACAGCAGAAGCAGCTCGCTGCCAGGCGCGGGATCGCTCAGGCTGATCCGGCAGGGATGGCCGCCGTTGGCGCCGGCCCAGCGACGCTGGATGCCGAGCGCGGCGAGCGCGCTGTCACTCATCTCGAACAGGTGCAGGAAGGGGCGATGGTCGATGCCACCGAGGTACCACGTGTGCATGAGCGTCTCCTGGGTCTGCGGCGGATTCTGCGCGTGCGCCGGCAGCCGTGCTCGCCGTTTTCAGACCCCGCATCGCCGCCGGGCCGGTGCACTGGCCCACGGGGCGCTGCGGGCCGCCGCCGATGCCGCCCTGTGCCGGCCAAGGCCGAGAGGCGGGACCGCCTGGTCTGCGCGCCGTTGGCTGCGGATTCGTCATTGCCCATCGCCGTCGGCGCGCTGCCCGTGTAAGTTGGGTCACATCTTCCGCGGCAGCCCGTCGTGGTCGACAGGAACGTCCTCCAGGGGAAACGAGCACGATGCAAAGACACCACCTCGCGCTGGCCGGGATGCTGGCCAGCCTGATGCTTGCCGGGTGCAGCCAGCCGCCGCCGGCCGACGCCGGAAGCGCCAGCGATGCACCCAGCCGCCGCTTCGGCACGATCGACTTCCAGCCCTGCACACTGTCCACCGAGGGTGCCAGCGCCAACGTGGAGGCGCAGTGCGCCACCCTGCAGGTGCCGGAGGACCGGGCCCAGCCTGACGGTCGCCGGATCGGCCTGCGTGTCGCCTGGCTGGAATCGGGCAGCAGCGGCGCCAGCCAGCCCGACCCGGTGTTCTTCCTGGCCGGCGGCCCCGGCCAAGCGGCCAGCGAGGTGGCGGTCATCGTCGATACTGCACTGCGCCAGGTGCGCAAGCAGCGCGACGTATTCCTGATCGACCAGCGCGGCACCGGCGGCTCCAACCCGCTCAGCTGCCTGGGCGCGGACGGCAAGCCGCTGCAGGTGGACGAGGATGCCGCGCCTTCCGAGGCATCGCTGCGCGATTACGCCCAGCGCTGCGCCGCATCGCTGCAGGGGCGTGCCGATGCGCGCTTCTACACCACCACCGAGGCGATCGCCGATCTGGATGCGGTGCGTGCGGCGCTCGGTGTGGACCAGCTCAACCTGGTTGGCGGCTCCTACGGTACCCGCGTGGCCCAGCGCTATGCCGGGGCCTATCCGCAGCACACCCGCAGCATCGTCATCGATGGCGTGGTACCGAACGAGCTGGTGGTCGGTGGCGACTTCGCGACCACCTTCGAGGATGCGATCGCCCTGCAGTCGGCGCAGTGCCGCAAGGATGCTGCGTGCAGCAAGCGTTTCCCGACCGATACCCGCGCGCAGCTGCGCAGCGTGGTCGACACCCTGCGCCGTGCACCGGTCTCGGTCGAGTATCGCGACCCGGGTACCAACGCACCCCGGCAGGATGTCCTGACCCCGGACAGCGTGGTCGGCCTGGCCTTCGCCTTCTCCTACGTGCCGCAGTATTCCTCGCTGCTGCCACTGGTGCTGGATGAAGCCGCACACGGGCGCTATGCCCCGTTGGCATCGCTGGCGCGCGGCGCGAACCGCAGCATGGATTTCCAGATCAACCGCGGCATGCAGTGGTCGGTGATCTGCAGCGAGGATGCGCCGCGCTACCACGCGCCGGCCGAGGATCCCGAGCGGCTGTTCGGCAACGAAGTGGCCAGTGCGTTCTTCGCGGCCTGCCCGGTGTGGCCGCACCGTCCGGCGCCGGCAACCGATGCCGTGCCGCTGCGCAGCGACGTGCCGGCACTGCTGCTGTCTGGTGAGCTGGACCCGGTGACGCCGCCGCGTTACGCCGCACAGGTGCTCAAGGGCCTGCCCAACGGCCGTGCGCTGGTCGCCCGTGGCCAGGGCCATGGCACATTGACCGCCGGCTGCATGCCGCGGCTGCTCGGCCAGTTCATCGACAAGACCGATGCCAAGGCGCTGGATGCCGGCTGCCTGGACACGCTGAGCTACGTGCCGGCGTTCACCTCGTTCAACGGATGGGAACCATGATCGTCGCCGACAACCTGCACAAGGCCTTCGATACCCGCACGGGCCGCATCCAGGCGGTCGCCAACGTCGGCTTCCGCGCCGGGGATGGGCTGATCACCGGCCTGCTCGGCCCCAATGGTGCCGGCAAGACCACCACCATGCGCATGCTGTACACACTGATGACGCCCGACCAGGGCAGCATCACTGTCGATGGCATCGATGCCGCCCTCAATCCGGTGGAGGTGCGCCGCCACCTGGGCGTGCTGCCCGATGCGCGTGGCGTCTACAAGCGCCTGACCGCGCGCGAGAACATCGCCTACTTCGGCGAACTGCATGGCCTGTCTGCCGAGCGCATCCGCGAACGCATCGAGGTGCTGTCGCACGCGCTGGACATGGGGGACATCCTCGACCGGCAGACCGATGGCTTCTCGCAGGGCCAGCGCACCAAGACCGCGATTGCCCGCGCGCTGGTGCACGACCCGCGCAACGTCATCCTCGACGAACCGACCAACGGCCTGGATGTGATGACCACGCGCGCGTTGCGCCGCTTCCTGCTGGGCCTGCGCGAAGAGGGGCGCTGCGTGATCCTGTCCAGCCACATCATGCAGGAGGTGGGCGCGTTGTGTGACCACATCGTGATCATCGCCAAGGGCACGGTGATGGCTGCCGGCAGCGCCGACGAGCTGCGTGCGCAGGCCGGCGAAGCCAATCTTGAGGACGCGTTCGTGAAACTGATCGGCAGCGAAGAGGGCCTGCACGCATGAGCATGATGTCGACCCTGATGACGGTGATGCGCAAGGAACTGCGCGACCTGTCGCGTGACCGCCGCACGCTGCTGCTGACCCTGCTGTTCGGGCCGCTGCTGTACCCGGTGCTGCTGCTGGGCATGGGCAAGCTGGCCGAGAGCCGGGTACGCACCCAGATCGAAGAGCCGTTGCAGATCCCGACCATCGGCGCCGAGAACGCGCCGAACCTGGTGCGCTTCCTCGCCGCACAGGGCCTCAATGCCGCACCGGCACCGAAGGACCTGGCCGAGGCCATCCGCACCCAGGACATCGATGTGGCGCTGCGCATCAGCGATGATTTCGGCAAGGACTGGGCCGAGGGCAAGCCGGCGCTGGTGGAGGTGATCAAGGACAGCACGCGTCGCGCGGCTGAAGTACCCAGTGCGCGCCTGGAGGCGGCGCTGGCCACCTACAACGGCCAGGTCGGTGCACTGCGCCTGATGGCGCGTGGCATCGACGCACAGGTGGCACGCCCGCTGGACGTGGCGCGCCAGGACCTGGCCAGTGCCGAGGCCAAGCGCGGCATGATCCTGTCGATGCTGCTGCCGGTATTGCTGACGCTGACCTCGTTCATCGGGGGCGCCTACCTGGTGATGGACGCCACCGCCGGCGAGCGCGAGCGGCAGTCGCTGGAACCCCTGCTGGCCACGCCGGGCTCGCGCAGCGCGATCGTCAGCGGCAAGATCGCCGCCGCCTGCGTGGTCGGTTTCGTGTCGCTGCTGCTGACCCTGGTCGCGTTCAAGGTGAGCGCGCAGATCGCACCCGGCAACATCGGCCGCCAGTTCAACATGAACGTCGGCTCGATGCTGCAGATGTTGCTGGTGATGCTGCCGATGCTGCTGATCGGCACCTCGCTTCTGACCTTCCTGTCGGCCGCAGCCAAGAGCATGAAGGAAGCGCAAAGCCACATGACCTGGCTGATGCTGCTGCCGATGCTGCCTGGCTATGCACTGGTAGCCTATCCGCTGAAGAGCGAGCTGTGGCAGTACGCCGTGCCGTTCCTGTCGCAGAACCAGATGCTGCTGAAAGTGATCCGCCACGAGATCATCACCCCGGCGGTCTGGGCGATCTACCTCGGCGCCAGCCTCGGCCTCGCCGCCGTGCTGTGGTTCGCCGCCGTGCGCCGCTATCACAACGAGCGCCTGGCGATCTCTGGCTGACCAAAAAGGGGACGGAGGGGATTAAGTCGTTTCTGCCTCTCCCGTCCCCTCCTTGCGCGGACGTCCTCGTCCGCGCATCTTCTT
>NZ_JBHHMJ010000533.1:0-2448 GCF_042136455.1 Stenotrophomonas sp. 3diitr2024 | reverse complement strand
GGTATGCTAGGAAGTTGATTTGTTCTTGTTGTTGTTTGCTTTCCGTAATATCTTTAATCATTAAATAAACCCCAGAAATTTTCTCCTTTAAAAAGATCGGTACGGCGGTAACGTGCAAGTAGTAAATATCTCTGTTTTTATGGTAAGCCCGTATTTCTAAAGAAATAGAATATCCCTTTTTCACGCGATGAAAGGCGTTAATCATTTCTTCTAAATCTTCTTCGTATATGAGTGAGTAGTAAGGCTGGTTTAATAATTCATTCGTTTGATAACCGAGTAAAGTAGTACCAGCGTTATTTACTTTGAGAAAATTACCGTACAAATCTAATGTGAAAATTGGATCGGGATGATGCTCGTATAAAGATTTAAACATTTGTTGATTATGATAGAGTTCATTTTTCTGTTCTACTAAATCTTCTGTACGTAGTTTAATTTGTTTCTCGAGTTCTGAGTTGAATTGCATTTGAGCGATCAATAATATTTTATTTTGTTTTCGAACTAAACTATGACGTATGAGAACGAAAGAAAAAGTTATTATAAGTCCGATTACTATAATAGGCGCAAAAACGTATTCAACTAATATAAAAACAATAAGCATTACTACCGAAATATACGGTAATGATAATCGGATTGATTCGCCAATTTTAGGTGTTAGTAGTACTTGTTCTTGTTTTTCAGGCTTTTTTGTATGGAGAATACAGGCGATTGCTACTAGTACTAAGGTTACTTGATAGAAAGGCGTAACTGTAAACATAGAATACTCTGGTATGAAGTATTTTATATAAGCATAAATCGCATCTGTAGTAGCATATAAAATTAAAGCACTGCCAAGAAGTGCACCGATCTTTTTAGGTAATAAGGATAGTGGTTTGAATAAAAGGTTGATTCCTATTAAGAGAAAGAGTAAATCAGCCATTGGATAGGTAAGTTGAACAAATATGTCGATATAGGATGTTGTAAAGATATGAATAGTTCGTTCAATAAGTAAGTAGTAACTTAAAGTAAATTGGGCTGTAACGATAATACAAATATCACATAGCATAAAAAGTTTTTCTAATAAATCTCGGTTATAAATGATTTCGTATAGAAAGGCAAACGTAAAGCTAACTAAAAAAAGTAAGTAAAAAAAGTCAGATGGATCAACGAACGTATAGAAGTCCTTTACAATTAAACGCTGATAGGCAACGACTATATCACCGATAAAATAAGAGAGGGCTCCAACAGATAATATGATCCAAAATAAACGAGATAGCCCTTCTTTCATGTTTGAAAAATAAAGTATATAACTACAAGCGATAATATCAATTAATAGGGTGCTCGTTCCGATTAATAGCTGAAAAGGAAATGAGTATTCATATACAAAAGGCATTGCTACATAGTGAAGCGTTATAGACAGCAATACAATGCTTATAAGAATACTTACATGTGTTTGTTTTTTCATTTATATCACCTACGGTTTCTTGAAAAGCATATATAAGTTTTATATTTATTTTGCACAATTATAGCAAGTTGTAAAGATAGATTTTAATAATTCTTGTTTCTGTCTCCCAACATATCGACATAGGAATTTGAAGTTTGCTATAATGATTAGAATAGTTGCATTATTTAGAAAAATTTAAAAATAATAATTACTGCAACTAGGACATATTGTTTACTATGTGAACTTGTTCTTAATTTAGGGGGGAGGGTTTCACAATGGCAAGTGTATATGAAAATAGTTATATGATCGTTTTGATTTTCTTGCTATTAGGTATATTGCTGCCGGTAGTGGCTCTTACATTAGGAAGGATGCTGCGCCCAAATAAACCAAGTGCAGCAAAGGCGACGACGTATGAGAGTGGAATTGAGCCTTTTCATGATGCAAATATTCGGTTTCATGCTCGTTATTATATTTTCGCTTTATTGTTTGTGATCTTTGATGTAGAAACTTTATTTTTATATCCTTGGGCTGTTGCGTATGACAAGCTAGGTTTATTTGCATTAATTGAAATGCTCATCTTTGTTGTAATGTTGCTAGTTGGATTAGCGTATGCTTGGAAAAAGAAGGTGTTACAATGGTTATAAATTTTGAGGAATTACATCCAAATGAGCGAGCAGAATTAGAACGAAATATCTTTTTTTCTACATTGGAACAGTTGAAAGGATGGGCGAGGAGCAACTCTTTATGGCCGATGACATTCGGACTGGCATGCTGTGCAATTGAAATGATGGGGGTAGGCTCATCACATTACGATTTAGATCGATTTGGGTCATTTTTTCGAACTTCACCAAGGCAATCGGACGTCATGATTGTATCGGGAACAGTAACGAAGAAGATGGCTCCTATTGTTCGGCGTTTATATGATCAAATGCCCGAACCGAGCCCGACCCGGAGATCCAGGAGCTGATCCGCGCCAGCGAGGGCCTGAACCTGGGCCTGGACTACCTGCCGGGTGCGATCAATTACGA
>NZ_JBHHMJ010000521.1:0-1410 GCF_042136455.1 Stenotrophomonas sp. 3diitr2024 | reverse complement strand
CGCGGCGCCGCGGGCGCCTGCACAACCGCTGGTCAGCGGCCTGCCCGACTTCACCAACCTGGTCGAACAGGTCGGCCCGGGCGTGGTCAACGTCGACACCACCATCGTCCGCAACAACCGCCAGGCCTCGCGCGGCCCGATGGGCGACGATGACATGCCCGAGTTCTTCCGCCGCTTCTTCGGGCCTGACTTCCCGATGCCGGGGCAGGGGCCGGGTGGGCAGGATGGCGGTCCCAGCATCAAGGGGCGTGGCATGGGATCGGGCTTCATCATCTCGCCCGATGGCTATGTACTGACCAACTACCACGTGGTGGCCGATGCCAGCGAGGTGAAGGTCAAGCTGGGCGACAGCCGCGAGTTCACCGCCAAGGTGGTGGGCAGCGACCAGCAGTACGACGTGGCCCTGCTCAAGATCGATGGCAAGAACCTGCCCACCGTGCGCGTGGGTGATTCCAACACCCTGAAGCCGGGCCAATGGGTTGTCGCGATCGGCTCGCCGTTCGGCCTCGACCATTCCGTTACCGCCGGCGTGGTCAGCGCCGTCGGTCGCAGTACGGGGGGGCCTGACCAGCGCTACGTGCCGTTCATCCAGACCGACGTGGCGATCAACCAGGGCAATTCCGGCGGTCCGCTGCTGAACACCCGCGGCGAAGTGGTCGGCATCAACTCGCAGATCTTCTCGGCCTCCGGCGGCTACATGGGCATCAGCTTCGCGATCCCGATCGACCTGGCGATGAGCGCGGTCGAGCAGATCAAGAAGAGCGGCAAGGTCACCCGCGGCCAGCTCGGCGCGGTGGTCGAACCGATCGATTCGCTGAAGGCGCAGGGACTGGGCCTGCCGGACAGCCGCGGCGCGCTGGTCAACCAGATCGTGGCCGGCAGTGCGGCCGCCAAGGCCGGCGTGCAGGTGGGCGATGTCATCCGCTCGGTCAACGGCAGCGCGGTCAACAGCTGGTCCGACCTGCCGCCGCTGATCGGTGCGATGGCGCCGGGCAGCAAGGTGAACCTGGTGGTTTACCGCGACGGCAAGCCGCATGAGCTCAGTGCCACGCTGACCGCACTGAGCGAGGACGGGCAGGGCAATGCCCGCGGGCCGTCGGCTGGCGCTGGCGAGGCGGCTCCGCAGACCGGTGCCAACGCCCTGCTGGGGCTGGACGTCAGCGACCTGAACGCGGCCCAGCGCAAGCAGCTGGGGCTCAACGGCAATGAAGGCGTGCGCATTACCGGGGTCAAGGGCCAGGCAGCACGCGATGCCGGCCTGTCGCCGGGCATGGTGATCCTGCAGGTCGGCCGCACTGCGGTTCCACTCTGGTAGCTCATCCAGGAACAGCACGCCGTGATGGGCCAGCGAGATCTCGCCGGGGCAGGGCGGATTGCCCCCACCCACCAGCGCCGCCGCACTCGCGCTGT
>NZ_JBHHMJ010000513.1:0-323 GCF_042136455.1 Stenotrophomonas sp. 3diitr2024 | reverse complement strand
ACCGACCTCTACCTGCTCGTCCGCCAGGAAGACCAGCAGCTGCTTGAACGCATCGGACAGGCATTACGGGAGATCACACTCGAGGAGCATGCGAGCCTGCTCCACCTGTGGGCAGGCCGGAGATCTGTTCCACCCGCACGTCGGCCGCGCCACCCACCGCACGCAGCTTCAGCGCCACCTGGTCGGCCACCTTCTGCAGCTGGCTGAAGTCATCGCGACCTCCGGTTCGTTCAGTTTTGGTTATTCAGCCGTTCCGGCCCCTCGCGGCGCGTAGGCGCGCAGGAAGAAGTCGATGCTGGCGGTTACGTGGGCAAGAGGGTCGC
>NZ_JBHHMJ010000508.1:0-269 GCF_042136455.1 Stenotrophomonas sp. 3diitr2024 | reverse complement strand
GACGCCAAGCTGGGTGGCGCTGGACAGCACTTCGCTCTTCAGGCGCTGCGCCAGCGATTCGCCGTCCTCGCCGATGGCGGCGCGCAGGGTGGCGCTGGGCGTGGCCTGCAGCAGCGACAGCACCGACATCATTTCGCGCTCGGCGGTGGGCAAGGCCATCGCGCGGCTCGAAGCGCGACTGGGCGTGCGCCTGTTCCATCGCACCACGCGGCGCATTGCGCTGACCAGCGATGGCGAGGCGTACTACGCCTCCTGCGCGGCGGCTCTGG
>NZ_JBHHMJ010000507.1:0-10590 GCF_042136455.1 Stenotrophomonas sp. 3diitr2024 | reverse complement strand
CGCGGCGCGCAAGAGGCATTGCGCGCCGCTGCCGCAGAGACAGCACAGGGCTCAGGCCGCTGTGGCCTCAAGCACGTCTTCCAGCCTCACCTCGCCGAGGAAGCCACCACTGCTGGTTGCCGGCTGCTGCGCTTCGATGGCGTGGGCGAACTGCACGCCCGCGTCGTCCTGCAGGCGTTCGAACAGCTGCTGCACCCTGGGGAACTCGCGGCGGTCGACGACCTGGTGAAAGTCGTTCCAGCGCGCGATGCCGGCGAAGTAGGCATCGGCGAAGCTGCGCTGTTCGCCCAGCAGCCACGGGCCCGTACCGATCATCTGCTCCAGCGCCTGGTGGGCGTGGCGCACCTTGGTCGTGCCATAGGCACCCAGCACCTCGGCTTCATCACCTTCCGCATGCTCCAGTGCGTGCCAGAGCGGCGCGTAGGCACCGAAGAAGCTGGTGTTGAGATAGGCCAGCCGGTGGTTGAGGCGATCGAAGCCAGCCGTGCCCTGTGCGAAGCCCAGCCCCTGCGCGATGCCCTTCGCAGCCAGGTGGTTGAGGATTGCCAGGCTCTCGCTGAGCAGCTCGCCCTGCGGGGTTCGCAGGGTCGGGGTTTCGCCCAGTGGATTGAGGCGGCGGTAGTCTTCGCCCTGCACCTGGCCGGGCATGTCGATGCGGCACAGCTGGTAAGGCTGGCGCAGCCACTCCAGTGCAACGATGGAGCCGAACGAGCAGCCCGAGGGCACGCCGTAGAAGAGGATCGGGGTCATGGCAGATTTCCGGTTCGAGCCGCGATGCGGCGGGTGAGGAAAGCGTGCCAGCATGGACATTGCCGCTGAAGCCGTCCGAATGGCATCCTGAAGTCCACACGTGTGGACGTTGCGCATGCTCAACCTCAATGATCTGGCCCTGTTCGTGACCGCAGTGGAGCAGGGTGGTTTCGCCGCAGGTGGGCGCCATCTGGGCCTGCCGCGCTCGACCCTTAGCAAGCGCGTGGCGCTGCTGGAAGAACACCTCGAGGTGCGGCTGCTGCAACGCAGTTCGCGCCGCTTCGCGCTGACCGAGGTCGGCCAAGAGTTCTTCGAACGCGCACGCGCGGCGTTGTCGGAGGTAGAGGCTGCGGAGGCCATTGTCCGCGACCGCCAGGCCGAACCCAGCGGCACCGTGCGCATCAGCGCTTCGATTCCGGTGGTGCAGGGCGAGCTCGCCGCGTGCCTGCCCGCATTGGCCCGCCGCTATCCGCGGCTGCGCATCGAAGTTGAAGTGAGTGATCGTTTCATCGATCTGGCGCAGGAGGGCATCGACATCGCCCTGCGCAGCCACTTCGGTCCGCTGCCGGATTCCGGGTTGGTGCAGCGAATGCTCGGTAGCGAACGCATCGTGCTGGTGGCGGCCCCTGGTTATCTGGCAGCCGCGCCGGCAGTGGACACGCCCGAGCAGCTACGCGCGCATGCCGGCCTGCTGACCGCGCGCCATGCAACGCGCTGGACGCTGCACAGCGCCGACGCCGGCACCGTGCAGGTGGAGCCGCAGGTGGCGCTGGTCGGCAATGAATCGCAGCTGCTGATCGCGGCGGCAGAAGCGGGTCTTGGCATCACCGTGCTGCCCTACAGCCTGTGTGCGGCGGCCATCGCTGCTGGCCGCCTGCAGCAGGTCCTGCCGGCGTGGCATGCCGGCGAAGTCACCACCAGCGTGCTGCTGCCGCATCGTCGCGGCCAGCTGCCGGGCGTGCGCGTGGTGGTGGATGCGCTGGTCGCGCATTACCAGCTCATCGCAGCGCGCGTGCCAGTACTTGCCAGATCCTCGGGTCCTGGCACTGCGAGACGTTGAAACGCAGATAGTCGGCCGCGCGCTGCGACTGGCTAAACGCGTTGCCCGGGGCCAGCACGATGCCTTCGCGCAGGCACTGCCGTGCCAGCGCAGCAGCATCGCGGCCATCGGGAAGCTGGCACCAGAGGAACAGGCCGGCTTCCGGTTGCAGCCACGGGGTGATGCCCAGCGTGTGCAGTTTCCGCAGTGTGTGCCGGCGCGCATCGGCCAGCCGCGAGCGTATCGACTGCATGTGGCGTCGGTAGCCACTGTCGGTCAGCGCGATGTGCATCAACTGCATCGCCAGATGGCCGCCGCCGAAGCTGGTGGCCAGCTTCAGGTCGGTCAGTGCTTCGATCCAGTCGTGGCGTGCAGCGATGTAGCCACAGCGCGAGGCGGCCGACAGGGTCTTGGAGAAACTGCCGACGTGGATCACCCGCGACAGCCCATCCAGCGCAGCGAGGCGCGGTGCCGGCTGCAGTTCGAAGTCGGCGAAGATGTCGTCCTCGACGATGATCAGTTCGCTGCGTTCGGCCAGCCCCAGCAGCCGATGCGCGGTGCTGGCCGAGAGCACCGCACCGGTCGGGTTGTGCAGGCCCGAGTTGGTGATGTACAGCCGTGGCGAATGGTCCTGCAATGCACGATCGAACGCTTCAAGGTCCGGGCCGGTGGGTGTGTACGGCACACCCACTGCCTGTACCTGGTGCGCCTTCAGCAGCGCGTGGTAGTTGAAGTAGCTCGGGTCATCGACCAGCACGCAGTCGCCGGGCTTGAGCAGGAAACGGCAGATCAGGTCGACCGCGTGCGTCCCGGAGTCGGTCAGCAGGATCTGCTCCATCGGTGCATCGATGCCGAGCGTGGCGCTGCGCCTCTGCAGCAGCTGGCTCAACGCGGGCAGCCCGAGTGGTCCGGCGTAGTCGACCAGATGCACTGCATCGGCACGCGCCAGCCGACGCAGGCCGCGGCGCATGCCATCGTGATACAGCCAGTTACTGGGCATCCACCCGCACCCCGGCTTGAGGTGGCCCGGCGGGGTTTCCAGCGATTGCCGCGACACCCACAACGGATCCACCGCGCGGTCCAGCCGCGGTTCCATTTCGGCCAGGGCGAGCGGTGCGGCCGGTCCGCTGACGTAGAAGCCGGAACCGGCACGCGCGCTGATCAGCCCTTCGGCCGCCAGGCGCTCGTAGGCTTCGACCACGGTGGAGACCGACACCCCCATCGCTGCCGCCTGCGCGCGCACCGAAGGCAGGCGGGAGCCGGGGCCATCGACCCGCGCGGTGATGCGGTTGCGGACCGCCTGGATGACCGATTCGATGCGGGTAAGCGGACGTGGCATGTCAGCACTGTAGTGGAAGTGTGGGCAATACAGTTCTTTGCGACTGTACTGGATTGTAGCTGGGGCGGTTCCGCCATGGATGCTTCCATACAGGCTCCGCCAGGCGTCGCCTGGCACTTCAGGATCACAGGCGTGGAACGGTCGGCGAGCGGTTGGATCAATGGCTTCATCGGGGTGGTGATTTTCGCGGGCTCGTTGCCGGCCACCCGCCTGGCGGTGCTGCAGCTGGATGCCGGGTTCGTCACCGCCGCACGCGCCACCATCGCCGCCGTGCTTGGCCTGGGCCTGCTGCTTATGCTGCGCCAGCCGTGGCCGCGGCGCGGTGACCTGCCTGGGCTGGTGGTGGTCAGCCTCGGCGTTGTGGTCGGTTTTCCACTGCTGACCGCGCTTGCGCTGCGCCACGCGTCATCGGCACATACCATCGTGTTCCTCGGCCTGTTGCCGCTGAGCACTGCGCTGTTCGGCGTGCTGCGCGGTGGTGATCGGCCGCGCCCGGCGTTCTGGTTGTTTTCGTTGCTGGGCAGTGCCTGCGTGGTCGGCTATGCGGTGCGCAACGGCATCGAGGCCTCGCTGCAGGCCGACCTGCTGATGCTGGCGGCCATCGTGGTGTGCGGGCTGGGCTATGCCGAAGGCGGCCGGCTCGCCCGTCATCTGGGCGGCTGGCAGGTGATCAGCTGGGCACTGCTGCTGGCGTTGCCGGTGATGCTGCCGTTGACGGTGCTGATGCGCCCGGCCTCGTTCACTGCGGTCGGTGCCTCGGCGTGGTGGGCGCTGGGCTACGTGGCGGTGTTCAGCATGCTAATCGGCTTCCTGTTCTGGTACCGCGGGCTGGCGCAGGGCGGCATCGCCGCTGTCGGCCAGTTGCAGTTGCTGCAGCCGTTCTTCGGCCTGGCCCTGGCCGCGCTGCTGCTGCACGAATCGGTCAGCCTCAGCATGGTGCTGGTGACCGCGGTCGCGGTGATCTGCGTGGCAGGCGCCCGCCGCTTCAGTCGCTAGGAAAAAGGGGACGGACGGGGTTAAGTCGTAACTGGCCCTGCTGTGCCTGAAACGACTTAATCCCCTCCGTCCCCTTTTTATGAGGCGTCCTGGAACAGGTTGGCAACGGCGTAGTCGATGAACACCCGCAGGCGTGCACTGGGATGGCGCCCACCGGGCCATAGCAACGAGAACTGCCCCTGGTACGTGGGCAGCGCAGGCAGCACCCGTTGCAGGCGGCCATCGTCCAGCGCGTCAGCGGCGAGGAAGTCCGGCATCCAGGCCAGGCCCATGCAACCGATCGCAGCGGCCAGCACGGCTTCCATGTTGTTGCAGGTCATCGCCGTGGGAAGGCGCGCGCCGGCATCGCCTTCGATACCCGGCAGCTGCCACGGATGCAGCCTTCCGGTGGTGGGGTAACGGAAGCGCAGCGCGGTATGCATGCGCAGGTCGCCTACATCGCCGGGTGTGCCGTGCGCCTGCAGGTAGCCCGGCGCCGCACAGAGGATGAAACGAAAGCCACCCAGTCGCCGCGCGGTCAGGCTGGAATCGGCCAGTTCGCCGCTGCGTATCACCGCGTCCAGGCCTTCGCTGACCACATCGACGATGCGGTCGTTGAAGTCCAGTTCCAGCTGCACCTGCGGGTAGCGCTGCTGGAAGCCGGGCAGCACCGGCAGCAGGAAGCGGTAGCCGATGGTGGGCAGGCCGATGCGCAGCAGTCCGCTGGGGGCGTGCTGTCGTTGCGCCAGATCTGCCTGCGCTTCGGAAAGTTCGTCCAGCGCACGCCGGCAGCGTTGCAGCAGCAGTTCGCCTTCGTCGGTGAGGTGCACGCGGCGGGTGGTGCGCTGGAACAGGCGCGCGCCCAGGTCGAGCTCAAGGCGGGCGATGCGCTTGCCGACGGCCGAGGCTGACAGGCCGAGTACGCGGGCCGCACCGACGATGCTGCCTGCCTCCGCGGTGCGGACAAAGGCGAGCAGGGCGGAGATGGAGTCCATGGGGAGCATGATTGCGGAACGGTTGGACGTAATCAACGTCCATCGAGCCTGTTTTTCTGGAATAGCGGCCTGTCCATCATCAATGCCCCTGATGGATGGAGGCCCGCATGGCCCCGGATTCGATGCTCCCTGTACCTGTCCGCGCGCAGCAGCGCTGGGCCCTGCTTGCGGTCTGCCTGGCCGCGCTGGCGTTGCCGTTGTCCTTCACCGCCGGCGCCGTCGCGGTGCCGGTGCTGTCCCGCTCCTCAGTGGCATCGCCCACTGCGCTGGCCTGGGTGACCAACGCCTTCATGCTCACCTTCGGCAGCCTGCTGCTCGCTGCCGGTGGCCTGGCTGATCGCCATGGCCGACGGCGGATGTTCCTGCTGGGCACGGCCGGCTTCACCGTCGCGACGGCCGCTGTATGCCTGTCGCCTACGCTGCTGTGGCTGGATCTGGCGCGCGCTCTGCAGGGCGTTGCCGCTGCCGCAGCGCTGGCCTCGGGCACCGCTGCGCTGGCGCAGGGCTGGCAGGGACCGAGGCGTGCCCGTGTCTTCGCCCTGCTGGGCACGACATTCGGTGCGGGCCTGGCGCTGGGGCCGCTGCTCGCGGGCCTGTTGCTGCAGGCGCTAGGCTGGCGCAGCGTGTTCGCTGCAGGCGGTGTGCTGACGTTGGCGGCGTTCGCACTGGCCGCGCGCGCGTTGCCCGAAAGCCGGGGCGAGCGCGGACGGCTGGACATCGCCGGCATGCTGGGCTTCAGCCTGATGCTGGCGGCATTGACCCTGGCCCTGCTGTGGCTGGGAGAGTACGGCCTGCACGCCGGTCGCGTGCAGCTGGCGCTGTTGGCGACGCTGCTGTTGGGCGGCGCGTTCGTCTGTGCCGAACGGCTGCATCCTTCCCCGTTGCTGGACCTCTCACTGTTCTGGCAACCGGCGTTTCTCGGCGTCCAGCTGCTGCCGGTGGCGACCTGTCTGGGCTACGTGGTGCTGCTGGTCGTGTTGCCTCTGCAACTGCTGGGCGTGCATGGCCAGAGCACGACGCTGGTGGGACTGCAGATGCTGGCGCTGTCCGCGCCGATGCTGGTGCTGCCGATGCTGGCTGCGCGCTGGGCGGAGCGCGTTGGAAGTGCGCGGCTGTGCACGCTGGGACTGCTGGTCTGTGCCTCTGGCCTGTACCTGTTGTCGCGCCACGCATCGCAGCCGTCGCCCTTGCAGTGGGTGCCGTTGCTGATGCTGGTCGGTGCAGGGACGGCCTTGCCATGGGGCCTGATGGATGGGCTGTCGGTGAGCGTGGTGCCTGTACAGCGTGCGGGCATGGCCGCCGGCATCTTCGGAACCGTGCGGGTAGCGGGCGAAGGCATCGCCCTGGCCGCAGTGACGGCGCTGCTGGCGATGCTGGTCGACCAGCAGCTGCATGGGGCATCGCCCGCGTCGTTGGCGCGTGCCGGTGCCTATCTGGCGAGCGGGTCCCGCGACCAGGCGGCGGCACTGCTGCCGGCGATGAGCGGTGAGCAGCTGCAGCAGGTCAGCGCCAAGGCGCTGGCAACACTGCTGCGTGTACTGGCGCTGCTGACGGCTGTGTGTGCTGTGTTGTTGCACCTGTTGCTGCGGAAACGCAAAGGCACGTTGGCCGAGCATACGGCGTAGCAGGCTCATCGCCCCCTCCGCCGTCATCCCGTTGTCGTCTTCCGCTCACGCCGCCCATGCCCACCCAGGTCTAATGTTGATCGTCCCCGTCCCCCACGGAGACCCGCCATGTGGCTGCTCGACCATCTCTGGCCCGGCCGTAGACCGCTTCCTCCCCCGGCCGCGGATGCGCCGCAGGTGCCGCCACGCCGGCCCTGGCTGAAACGCCCTGTGCGGGCGGGGCGCAGCGGCATGGCGCCCTGGCAGAAGGTCGCCACGCCGCCGCGGCGCACGCGCCACTAGCCGGTGCGGTCTGACGGGTGGTTGACCCCGTCGCTGACCGGAATGACCCCCAGCGCGAACGGATCAATGCCCTCCAGGCAGGCCACGTTGTAGCCGTACTGGTCGGGGTTGGAGCGGCGCCGGTGATGGGTGTAGATGCCGCACACCCCGCAGAAGTAGTGCTCGGCCACATGGGTGTTGAACTGGTATAGCTGCAGGTGGTTCTGCCCGCGCACGACCTGCAGGCCCGCGCGGGCAACGCTGGCTGCAATGGCACCCCGGCGCCGGCACATCGAGCAGTCGCAACGGCGCGGGTCGACGATGCCGTCCGGCAGGTCCAGCAGCAGCTCGACCGTGCCGCAGTGGCAGGTGGCGCGGTGCTGGGGTTGGACCGGAACGCCGGCCACGGAAGTGATGCCCATCGTTGCTCCTGTGAAGTGAACCTGGCCGCATGGACCGCCGCAGACGGTGCGCCGGCGTGCCTGAACAGGCCGTAGATGCCACGGTGAACCCGCTTGTGGCTAACTATGCGGCTTCGGGACCGCGACAGGATGCCAGTGAAAGCCGCAGGACGTTGGATGACAGGAAGTGCCATGGCGCTGGCAGCGCTGTGGGTGGCCGGGCTGCTGGCCTATCAGATGCCGGGGCCGGGCTGGCTGGCGAACGGCATTGCGGTGCTGTGGCTGCTGTTTGCGCTGTGGGCGTCGTGGCGGGTCGCGCGTGGTCGCAGCAACCGCCGCCTCGGCATGGCGTATGGCGCTGCGCTGGCGCTGGCCGGCCTGTGGTGGCTGCTGCTGACCCCACGCCAGGACCGCGTGTGGGCCGATGACGTGGCCCAGCGCCTGCATGTGGTGTCCTTCGACGGGCGCCACGTGGTGTTTGACAACGTGCGCGATTTCACCTGGCGCAGCGAAACCGACTACGACGCGCGCTGGGTGCGCCGCGAATACGACCTGGACCAGTTGCGCTCGGCCGATCTGGTGCTGTCGTACTGGATGGGCCCGGCGATCGCCCACACCCTCATCTCGTTCGGTTTCGAGGACGGTCGCCACGTGGTGTTTTCGCTGGAGATCCGCAAGGAGCGCGGCGAATCGTTTTCGGCACTGGGCGGGTTCTTCCGCAAGTTCGAGATGACCCTGGTGGCCTCGGAAGAGACCGACATCATCCGCACCCGCACCAACGCGCGTGGCGAGGATGTCTATCTGTACCGCCTGCACGGCATGGACCACGCGCAGCTGAAGGAACTGTTTGCCGCGTACATCGCGCAGGCGCGCGAACTGGATGCGAAGCCGGGCTTCTACAACACGCTCACCAGCAACTGCACCACCATCGTCTTCGACCTGGCCCGCCACATCGCGCCGCGCCTGCCGCTGGACTACCGCCTGCTGCTGTCCGGGTATCTGGCCGAGTATGCGCAGGAGGTCGGCGCACTCACCCCAGGCGTGCCTTATGCCGAGCTGCATGACAAGGGCCGCATCACCCAGCGTGCGTTGGACCTGGGCAGCGGCGACCACTTCTCCACCGTGATCCGCCAGGGCGTACCTGGCACCGAGCAGGACCCGCAGTAATGACTCGACTCCTCCTGATCCGCTGGCAGCGTGCGCTGCCGGTGTTGTTCGCCGCCTTCCTGCTGCTGGGCAGCAGTGGTTGCGCGATGGTCACCGTCAAGCAGGTCAAATCCAGCGATTCGCTGGTCAACAAGCGTGCCGACGTGCTCAATACCGGCAAGCTCAGCCCCGCTGCGCGCGAGACGCTAAGCGCGGCAGGCCTGGACGAATCGCAGTGCGAGAAGGACTTCCTGGTCTGCCGCAGCACGCTGCTGATGACCGACGATCTCAATGTCGAGCAGCGGCTGTCTGCGCTGTCCGAACTGTGGGTGAAGGCCGCGCTGGCGCTGACGCCGAAGAAGACCGCAGCCGGCGATCCGCCGATGAGCGACGCAGCGCTGGACGCTTGGCTGGAAGCCGCGCGCTACGCCTATGCCTACCTGTTCTACAGCGGCCGCTCACCATCGGATCGCGCCTTCGAAGACCGGCAGACGCAGGTGCGTGACTACTACAACTACGCGGCCGAGAAGGCGGCGGTGGTGCTGTTCGTCCGCGCGCGCGCCGCTGCGTTGGCTGGCGAGGACTACACGAAGCCGATCTCGGTTGGCAGCTGGTCGCTGGCTTCCAACTACCAGCAGCTGAACCTGAAGAGCATTCCCGCGCAGCTGGTGCCGGCCGGCACGGTCAGCTTCGTCGGGCTGCGCAGTACTTATCGCCGTGATGGCTTCGGTGCCGAGCTGGTGATGGTGATGGACCCGCCGAAGCTGGTCGCACCGGTGATCGCGCCTGAGGGCCCGAAGGCGGAGACACCGCAGGATGACGAAGAGGGCGCACGCCGTGGCCGCCGTCATCGGCATGACGATTCGGTGCCCGAGTTCAGCGAGATGTCCTCGATCAACGTCACCGCGTTGCTGCGCTTCGAAGGCAGCAGCCTGGACGATGTGATGCGGACGCGCCGGGTTGAACTGGATGCCTATTCGCCGGAAGCTACCGAGCGCATCACCCTGCACGGCGAACAGGTGCCGCTGGCCGGCAATTTCACCGCGGCCTACGGCCTGTGGCTTGCCCAGAGCGGTTTCGCCCGGCAGTCACTGCGCACCCTGTTCGGCATGAGCGAGGGCATCGGCGAGCCACACATCTACCTGATGCAGCCGTGGGACCCGAACCGCCGCATCATCTTCATGCTGCACGGCCTGGCCAGCAGCCCGGAAGCCTGGGTGAACCTGGCCAACGAGATCATGGGCGACCCCGAGCTGCGCCAGCAGTTCCAGGTGTGGCAGGTCTATTACCCGACCAACGCACCGATCGCGCTGAACCGCTACGAGATCGCCAATGCGTTCAACGACACGCTGAAGCACTTCGATCCCAATGGCAGCACGCGTGCATCGAAGGACATGGTCTACATCGGCCACAGCATGGGCGGCGTGCTCGCGCGGCTGCTGGTGAGCGATTCCGGTGACGTGCTGTGGAACGACCTGCTGGCCAACTATGACCTGAAGGGCGAGCGTCTGAAGCGCGTGCAGAACAAGCTGGGGCCGTTGCTGCATTTCAAGGCACAGCCGAACGTGGAGCGTGCGATCTTCATCGCTGCGCCGCACCAGGGCACCGATATTGCCGGCAACAAGGTCGGGCGCCTGCTGGGCCGGCTGGTGCGCCTGCCACTGACCATCCTCGGCAAGTTCGAGGACGTGTTCATGGCGCTGGCGCAGGCCGAGCAGCAGGTCGATGGCACGGCCAAGCCGAAGATTCCCAACAGCATCGACAACCTCAAGGCCAGCGACCCGTTCGTCAAGGCCGCAGCGCAGCTGCCGATCGAAGCGGGACTGAAGTACCACTCGATCATCGCCCAGCGCAAGCCGGAGCTGCCGGTGGACAAGTCCGATGACGGACTGGTGCCGTACTGGAGTGCGCACCTGCCGGGTGCACAGTCGGAGAAGGTCATCATTTCCGGCCACAGTGTGCAGGAGACCCCGCAAGCGGTGCTGGAAGTCCGGCGCATCCTGCACCGGGATATCGATGACGTGGGGACGGCGACCCGGTAGTGCCGGCCGCTGGCCGG
>NZ_JBHHMJ010000491.1:0-629 GCF_042136455.1 Stenotrophomonas sp. 3diitr2024 | reverse complement strand
CCTTGTTGTGGCTCCACGCCAGCGGGTCGCTATGGTCGTGCGCTACGTGCTTGTAGAACTCGGTGTACTCGGCGTCGCTGATCTCGGTGCGCGGGCGGGTCCACAGCGCGCTGGCGCGGTTGACGGTCTCCCAAAGGTTGAAACTTGGAAAACGGTACTTAGTGTAATATACCTTGTTATTGGAGCAACAATTTTAGCGTATTGGTTTTGGAATAAAGCGCTAGAGAGAGTTTCAGTATCAGTAAGCGGATTATATTTAAATGCATTACCATTAATAAGTATTATTACTTCAATTATTCTATTAAATGAATCTCTGACATGGAGAGTAATAATGGGAGCGAGTTTAGTCTTAATTGGAGTAGGATGGGCGGATAAGCAAAAGTTATGTAATCTATTAAAAGGTAACAAGGTGGAGAATAGAGACTGTTAAACAGTATGATTTATATAATTGAAATGTTAAAAAGATACCTTATATATGAGGTATCTTTTTTATTTAGCAAAGATAATAGACTAAAGTTAGTATGGATATTCTTTGCTGTATTTATATGTGTCGAAATCATTTTGAAATATTGTTTGGACAAGTTGTATACATTCAGTATCATAAAAGCTTTCAAAAGTTGGATGACGTG
>NZ_JBHHMJ010000434.1:0-4877 GCF_042136455.1 Stenotrophomonas sp. 3diitr2024 | reverse complement strand
CCGACCGTTGGTCGGCACGCTCCATCAGAGTTCATCACCGCTGACAGATTGTGCCGACCAACGGTCGGCACCTACCAACAGCGGATCATCCCCGGGCAATTGCTCTAATGGGTGCACCCACTCACCCGAACGGCAGCTCCGCCGCTCTGCACGCCGCCGTAATCGCCGCACACGCGTCTTCAATCGCGGGCGTGGTCGGTGCCAGTCGCGGGCGACGGTCCAGCGTGCAGGCCAGGCCCACGTCGAGCAGCGTGGCATGCGCGCCATGCAGTGCTTGCGCAGTGTCTTCCGGCAGGAAACCGGCAACCGCCAGCGCATCGATCAGCGACGGCGTGTCGCGTGGCTGCAGCAACGCCGCATGCTGCGCACTACGCGCCAGCACGCCGGTCTGCAGCAGGAACTCCAGGTCCACCACGCCACCGGCACCCTGTTTCAGGTCCAGCCGCGCGGCATCGCTGCGGTCCAGTTCGGTGCGCATGCGGCCGCGCATCTTCAGCACATCGGCATACAGCGTGGCCGGATCTCGCTCACGCCCCAGTGTCTGTGCACGCACCTGTTCGAAATCGGCCAGCAGGCAGGCATCACCGGCCACGCCGCGTGCGCGCACCAGGGCCTGGTGTTCCCAGGTCCATGCGCGTTCGCGCTGGTATTCGGTGTAGCTGGCCAACGAAGACACCAGCGAACCCTTGCCACCGTCCGGGCGCAGGCGCACGTCGATGTCGTACAGGCGCCCGGCGGCGGTGACCGCACCAAGCAGCGCCATCACCTTCTGTGCCAGTCGTGCATACCAGCGCCCCGGTTCCAGCGGACGTGCGCCATCGCTGGCCTCCACGCCAGCCGGGTTGTCGTGCAGGAACACCAGGTCCAGGTCGGAACCGAAGCCCAGCTCAAGCCCGCCGAGGCTGCCGTAGCCGATGATCGCGAAACGTCCACCGGGAATCCCGCCGTGCGCGGCGCGCATGTCCGCTTCGGCCATCGCCAGCACGGTGGTGACCACCGCCTGCGCCAGCTCGGCCAGTTGCCGCGTGCTGTCCACCGCACCCTGGCGGCCATCCAGCGTGGCCATCGCCATGCGGAAGCTGAGCGCCAGCCGCGTCTCGTTGAGCCAGCGCAGTGCGGATTCGGGATCTTCCACCGCCAGCACCTGCTGGCACTCGGCCAGCATGCCGGCCGCATCGGGCATCGGCCCGGACACGCGCACGTCCAGCAGTTCGTCCAGCAGCAGCGGGTACGCGGCCAGGCGCTCGGCCAGCAGCGCGCTGCGCGCCAGCACATCGACCAGACGCGCCAACGCGCTCGGTTGTTCGTCCAGCAGCGCGAGATAGCTGGTCCGGCGCAGCACGGCCTGCAACAGGCCGAGCACACGCTTGAGCGCAGCGTCGGGTTGCGGCGAACGCGTGGCCGCATGCAGCAACGCGGGCAGTACGCGATCCAGCCGCGCACGCGCCGCATCGGATAATGACTTCACGCCGGTGCCCTGCGCGAAGTCACGCAATGACTGGTCGGCGCCATTGGCATCGAGGAAACCGGCTTCGGCCAGCAACGGCGCGTTGCTGGCCTCGGGCAGGCTACGCCAGTAATTGGCCAGCGCGTCGGGCGCGGCCTGGCCCTTGCGCGGTGCCAGCAGCGCGGCGAATTCGGTACTGACCCGCTGCTGCTGTTCGGCCAGCGCCGCGCGCAGCACGTCCCAGTCCGGGTAGCCGAGGCCGACGGCGATGCGCTCGCGGTCCAGTGCATCGCTGGGCAGCACGTGAGTCTGCGCATCGCGCAGCATCTGCAGGCGGTTCTCCAGGCGGCGCAGGAACAGGTAGGCCTCGCGCAGCGCACTGCCGTCCTCGGGCGCGATCTGCCCCGCAGCCACCAGCGCGTCCAGCGCCACCAGCAGGCGGCGCTCGCGCAGCGCAGGTTCGCGGCCACCGCGGATCAGCTGCAGCGCCTGGCACAGGAACTCGATCTCGCGGATGCCACCGGCGCCGCGCTTGATGTCTTCGTGCAGCTCGCGGCGCGCGACTTCGGCGGTGATCGCCGCCTTCATCTCGCGCAGGCCATCGAGCGCAGTGAAATCCAGGTAGCGGCGGTACACGAACGGGCGCAGGGTCTGCAGCCACGCTTCACCGGCCTCGATATCACCGGCGACCGCGCGCGCCTTCAGCCACGCATAGCGCTCCCAGTCGCGGCCTTCGCGCTGGAAGTACTGGTCCATCGCCGCGAACGACAGCGCGACGCGGCCGGCGCTGCCGAACGGGCGCAGGCGCAGGTCGACGCGGTGGCTGAAGCCATCGACGGTGGTTTCGTCCAGCAGCTTGGCCAGGCGCTGGCCAAGGCGGGCGAAATACTCTTCGGCGGCCAGCGCGCGCGGGCCGTCGGATTCGCCGCCGTGCGGATAGGCGTAGACCAGGTCGATATCGGAACTGAAGTTGAGCTCGCCGCCGCCAAGCTTGCCGAGGCCGAACACCACCAGCTGCTGCGCGGCGCCTTCGCCATCGCGGACCACACCGTGGCGCTGGGCGAATTCCTGCTGCAGCGCGTCCAGCGCCAGCCGCAGGCAGTCCTCGGCCAGGGTGGTGGCGCCGGCCAGGGTCTGTGCCACGTCGTCCAGGCCGGTCAGGTCGCGCCAGATCAGCCGCGTCGACATGGCAGTACGCCAGCGCCGGATCTGCGCCGGCCAGTCGCTGGGCTGCAGCGGATCGAGCACCGGTGGCGGGATCGGCGGGCAACCGGGGGTAGCCAGCTGCGCCAGCAGCGCCGGTTGCCGCACCAGGGTGTCCAGCGCGAAGTCGCTGGCCACCGCCAGTCGGGTCAGCAGCGGCAGCAGTTCGGCAGGAACGGGCTCGGGCAGGACCTGGGCCAGGCGCGCCAGGGCGCGGTCGACAAGGGGCTGCAGCGGGGCGGGCAGGTCAGCGGGGGCGAGGGTCATGCCCTGATTCTCGCGGGGTCGGATCCCTTTGCCAACGGCGAAGGGCTCTGCCCCCGAGATGCCGCCGCTTGATGCCGCTGGTGGGGTCAGAGCCTTTTGCCCTTGGCAAAAGGATCCGACCCTGAAGGGGAGCCGCGTATTCACACTGGGCCACAGGCAATAAAAAAGCCCGCTTGCAGCGAACTGCCAGCGGGCTCTGCTCCCTCCCCCACGTCGGGATGCAGGGCCATCGTGCGGGCTGCGAAAGCACTTTGCACGCTGCACTGCAAAACAGAACCGGTGGGTATGGGTGAGCCCCTGGGGGAAAAGCCATTCCACGAAGGTAGAACCCCCCGTACGGATGAGGATGGCCGATAATCGGGATTCCCCCCAGAAACACTGTCGTCATGTCTGTTGATCGCATCGCCAACGCGCGTCTCCGTGACCGCGTGGTCTCCGCCGAGGCCGCAGCCGCGCTGATCCAGCCCGGTGAAACCGTGGCCATGAGCGGCTTTACCGGCTCCGGGTATCCCAAGGCCGTTCCCGTCGAACTGGCCCGCCGCATCGAAGCGGTGCATGCCCAGGGCAATCCCTTCCAGATCAAGCTGATGACCGGCGCCTCGACCGCGCCGGAACTCGATGGCGCGCTGGCCAAGGCCGATGGCATCGCCATGCGCATGCCGTTCCAGAGCGACCCGGACGCGCGCAACCGCATCAACGAGGGCAAGCTGGATTACATCGACATCCACCTCAGCCACGTTGCCCAGCACGTGTGGTTCGGCTTCTATGGCGAGATCGATACCGCCGTCATCGAAGTCTCGGCCATCCGCGAAGATGGTTCGCTGGTGCCCTCCACCTCGGTCGGCAACAACAAGACCTGGCTGGACCTGGCCAGGAAGGTGATCGTCGAGGTCAACGAATGGCAGCCGGCCGGCGTCGACGGCATGCATGACATCTACTACGGCACCGCGCTGCCGCCGCACCGCAAGCCGATTCCGCTGGTGAACGCCAACGACCGTATCGGCGATACCGCGCTGCGCTGCGACCCGGACAAGATCGTGGCCGTGGTGCGTACCAACGGCCCGGACCGCAACAGCCCCTTCAGCCCGATCGATGCGACCAGCGAACAGATCGCCTCGCACCTGATCGAGTTCCTCAAGCACGAGGTGAAGAAGGGCCGCCTGCCGCCGAACCTGCTGCCGTTGCAGTCGGGCGTGGGCAACATCCCCAACGCCGTGCTGGCTGGCCTGGCCAAGAGCGGTTTCCGCGACCTGGCCGCGTTCACCGAAGTGATCCAGGACGGCATGCTCGACCTGCTGCGCGACGGCGTGCTGAGCTACGCCTCGTGCACCGGCTTCGCGCTGAGCCCGCAGGCGAATGAGACGTTCAAGGAGAACATCGATTTCTACCGCGAGCGCATCATCATGCGCACGCAGGAAATCTCCAACCATCCGGAACTGGTGCGCCGCCTCGGCTGCATCGGCATGAACGGCATGATCGAGGTGGACATCTACGGCAACGTCAATTCGACGCACGTGATGGGCACGCGGATCATGAACGGCATCGGCGGTTCCGGTGACTTTGCCCGCAACGGTTTCCTGTCGGCGTTCCTGAGCCCGTCCACCGCCAAGAACGGCACCATCTCGGCGATCGTGCCGATGGCCAGCCATGTCGACCACACCGAGCACGATGTGTCGGTGATCGTCACCGAACAGGGCCTGGCCGATCTGCGCGGCCTGACCCCGCGCAAGCGCGCGCAGGTGCTGATCGACAACTGCGCGCACCCGGACTTCCGCCCGCAGCTGCAGGATTACTTCGACCGTGCCAGCCGTGAGAGCTACGGCAAGCACACCCCGCACCTGCTGCCGGAAGCGTTGTCGTGGCACCAGCGCTGGCTGGATACCGGCACGATGAAGGGCTGAGGCCCGCTACGGACGTCGGGTAGAGCCGGCCGCTGGCCGGCTTCCCCAACAGCCGGCCA
>NZ_JBHHMJ010000074.1:0-3259 GCF_042136455.1 Stenotrophomonas sp. 3diitr2024 | reverse complement strand
CCCAGCGCATGGGCGAAGTCGTACATCGGGTAGATCGGCCACGCGTTGCCGGTGTTCTGGTGCTCGACGTGCTTGATGCGGTACAGCGCCGGATCGCGCTCAGCGATCCAGGCTTACCCGAACACTGCCCGAATGCGACTGGATGCGGATATCACCGTCGCCGCTGCCCAGCCGCGTATCAAGATGGCTGCCGGGGCCGTAGCGCGGCCGCTCCACCTGGCCGGCATCGCTGTTGATCGACCCGCTGAAGCTGTTCACCGACAGCTGCGCCGAAACCGAGCGTGGCAGGCGCAGGTTGACCGACGCACTCACCGATTCGACATTGATCCGGCCCCCCGGCGCCAGCCCGGCCGCCGACAGATCGATGCTGCCCGATACGGTTTCCACCGCCAACCGCTGCACCCGCCCGGCATCGACCTCGACCCGGCCGGATACCGTCTGTGCACCGATGTCACCGGACACGCCGCCACCGGCTTCGATCCGGCCGCTGACCGTGTTCACATCCAGCTTCGGGGTCTGCAGGCGCGCGCTGACACCGCCACTGACCGTATTGAGCTTGCTGTCGCCGCTGCGACCGGAGGCGCTCAGGCTGCCGCTGACCGTGTCGGCCTGCAGGCGACGCACATCGATGCCGCTGATGTCCTGGTTGGCACTGACCGTGCTCAGCAGCAGTTCCACCGAACGCGGCACGTTCAGCACCAGCGTTGCGCCACCGTTGTTGTTGCGACGCGGATACTCGATTTCCCAGCGTACGCGGTTGGCACTCTTCTCCTGGCGCAGCTGGAGACCATCGCTGAGCGTACCGGTGAGCTGCACGTCGTTGCGGTCCCAGCCACGCACGGTCACTTTGCCGGCCACGTTGCTCAGTTCGATGCGGCCGCCGGCGGCCAGGTTGTGGCGCTCGTCGATCCGGGTGTCAGCCAGGGCCACTGCGGGCAGCAGCAACAGCGCGCAGCAGCAGGTCATCAGGGTTCGTGTCATCGGGGGTCTCCTCAGGTCGTCAGGCCGGACTCGGCGGCATAGGCCGCCTGCCGGGTCAGTTCCAGCCGCAGCGCATAGGTGCGCTTGAGCTGGCCAAGCAGGTGAGGCGCACGTGGATCCTGCGCCAGCGCGGCCTGGATCTGTGCCGCGCTTTCATCCAGTTCGTGCAGGGCCGGCTGCCATTCCGGTGCCCGGCCTGCGGGCAGCGAGGCCACCGCCTGCCGGTACTGCTCGGTCATCGCCGCAGCCTGCAACTGCAGGGTAGACGGCACCGGCGCATCCGGCTGCACGTGGCGCCATGGCGCCACCGCGTACAGCGCCAGGCTGGCCGCCAAGACAGCGCCGGCCGGCAACCACCAGCGGCGCCGCGAACGCGCTGGCAGCACCACCACGTTGTCGGCCGGCACAGGCGCCGCCTGCGGCTCGCGCGGCGGCAGCTGCGCCGACAGGCGCGCCCAGCCATCGGCGGGAACATCTCGCTCGCTGGGCAACGCGCGCAGCCGGGCCAGCAGATCGTGATCGGAATCGTGTTCGTGTGTACTCATGTCATGTCTCCCAGCCGTGCGCGCAGCAGGCCGCGCGCACGATGCAGCTGTGCCTTTGAACTGCCGACGGCCATCTGCAGCTGCTCGGCGATTTCCTGGTGCTTCCAGCCTTCGATGTCGTGCAGTACCAGTACCGCACGCGCCCTCGGAGGCAGCGTCGCGAGTGCGCGCTCCAGGTCGCGCTCGGTACCGGCACAACGGTCGTGCACCGCCAGCTCCTGCAGGCCGCCGTCGACCTCCTCCAGACTGTCGTGGTCCTGCCCGGCGGCGCGCCCGCGCAGTTCCATCAGTGCGGCGTTGACGCCCAACCGGTGCAACCAGGTCGACAGGCTGCTTTCGAACCGGAACCCCGGCAGCGCCTTCCATGCCTGCAGGAACGCTTCCTGCAGGGCATCCTCGGCACGCGCCTGCTGGCCCCCGCACAGGCGCCACAGTACGGCGAACACGCGCGGCGCATGGCGCCGGTACAGCAGTTCGTAGGCCGCAGTGTCACCGGCGGCGGCCGCCCGCACCAGGGCGGGTTCGTCGACAGGGGCGTGGGCGGCAGGCGGCGCTGGCATGGTGGTGTCGAGCATATCGCTTGGATGCGGCGACCCGGAAAAAGGTTTAGAGCCGATCGCCGATCAAGGCCATGCAACCTTTTCGACGATGGCTGCATCCATGGAAGGTCATTCGAGAAAACACCTCCAGGGAGTTCCGCCATGTCCAGCTCGTCCTGCGCCGCCCTGCTGGTAATCGTCGCTTGCGTCGTGCTGCAGGCATCGGGCCTGTCCTTGCGGTTGTGCCCCGACAACGGCCGCGCCTGCCTGCAGCAGCATCGACAGGAGCTGGTCTGCCTGGCGTGGTCGCCGATGGTCGAAACCCCGGCACGCGCCGGGTAACATCGAGGCCGTTCCCGCCACCTGTTTTCGCCCCCATGATGTTGTCGCTGAAGGATCACCTGCCGGCCTGGAGCCACCCATGGCTGAACTACGCGGGCGTGGCCCTGCAGATCGTGCTGGTGCTGCTGGTCGCCTGGCTGCTGCGGGTACTGGCCCGTCGCCTGATCCGGCGCTTTGCCGAGCACTACACGCTGCCACCTGAAATGGTGATGGGCGCGCGCCGGATCACCAGTTTCGTGGTCTATTTCAGCGCCCTGCTGTATATCCTCAGCCTGCTCGGCGCGAAGCCTTCAGTGCTGTGGACCGCGTTCACGGGCTTCGCGGCCGTGGGCGCAGTGGCCTTCTTCGCGGCCTGGAGCGTGCTCTCCAACATCTTCTGCACGTTGCTGATCTTCACCACTCGCCCGTTCCGCCTGCATGACTACATCGAAGTGCTGGAGAACGGCGAGAAGCCGGGCCTGAAGGGGCGGGTGATCGACGTGAACCTGATCTACACCACGCTGCAGGAAACCGGCGACGGCCATGAGGGTACGGTGCTGCAGCTGCCGAACAACCTGTTTTTCCAGCGCACGGTGCGCCGCTGGCGCGACCCGGCGCAGGCACCCGGCGGCATCCAGGGCGACGGCTGAGGGTGGGGTTTTCGGCAGGGCTGCGCCCTGCACCTGCAGAGGCCGAAGCCGAAGCAAGATCAAGAGCGGCATTCCGTGGGATGGCGGGGCGGTGTGGGTGGTCAGGACACGCCGTAAACCCATCCATGGGGGCTCCCACGCGAAATGGGCTCCATCATACCGGCTGCGGCCCGATCGTTTCCGCCGCAACGGATGCTGCCGCGGGCGCCAGCCCCTATAATCG
>NZ_JBHHMJ010000351.1:0-754 GCF_042136455.1 Stenotrophomonas sp. 3diitr2024 | reverse complement strand
GCGACCTGCAGCACCTGACACGCCGCCGCATCGAGCTGGCGGTGGTCAATCCGCTCGACCTGCACCGCTACACCAACGCCTACCAATTCTTTTGAGTCAGCGGAATGAACTGTCTTAAATTGTTTTTCCGGTACGCCTTCTGTTGTTGTAACAGATGGATGTTCTATTATTTGTAGTAAATTACGTAAGTTTAATAAATTTTCGCCTCGAACTTGCTCTAATAAATCAGAACGCCCAACAATTGCTTGTAAATTTGTATAACCAAGCTGTCCTGTTAATCGTTTTAGTTCTACACCGAAAGAGGTGAATAAATTTAGCAGGCCAGCAACTGCGCTTTCTAATTCGCGTGGGACGAAGCGGCGTAACCCATGTTCTTTTGCTTGTGCTTCAGACTCGATTTGTGTCGCAATTCCAACATGGCAAGTATCTAGATGGCACCCACGGCAAGTAGTACAGCCGATTGCAATCATTGATAGTGTGCCAAATCCAATACGGTTTGCTCCGAGGAGCATGATTTTCAAGGCATCATTTACACTTCGAATACCACCATCTGCCCAAATCTCTACTTTATGTCTCATGCTTGCTTCTAATAAAGCGTTGTGAGCGGCTTTAACACCAATTTCTACAGGGAGACCTACATGCTGCAATGCGTGAATACGTGCAGCGCCTGTTCCGCCATCGAATCCGCTAATGTTAATAAAATCAGCGCCAGCTTTGGCGATACAGACAGCAATTGTTCCGATATTAGGAACAA
>NZ_JBHHMJ010000839.1:0-343 GCF_042136455.1 Stenotrophomonas sp. 3diitr2024 | reverse complement strand
GGCGGGGAGAGGCCGGCGAAGGGAGGGGCCCACGCGTTGCACAGCAACGTGTGGGGCGACGCGCGCAAAGCGCGTCGTGTCCCGCGCCGGATCAGGACATGGTCACTACGCCGCAAATCCCGATGTGCATCCACGCATGGCGTGGATTCACGGAGGCAATCTGGTGGAACAAGCCCCTCTGTTGAGGGGCTGCCCCGACAGGGGCGGGGAGAGGCCGGCGAAGGGAGGGGCCCACGCGTTGCACAGCAACGTGTGGGGCGACGCGCGCAAAGCGCGTCGTGTCCCGCGCCGGATCAGGACATGGTCACTACGCCGCAAATCCCGATGTGCATCCACGCATGGC
>NZ_JBHHMJ010000833.1:0-314 GCF_042136455.1 Stenotrophomonas sp. 3diitr2024 | reverse complement strand
TTGATGCTGCCCGCAGGCGTGCAGCAGCGCGACCTCGACGGCCACGTGCGGCGCCAGCTGGACAATGGCCAGCGCGGCCTGCAGCAGGGCCAGCTCAACCTCGATGTGGAATGCGGTCAGCGAACGGCATCCCGCTAACGTCGCCCGGCTCGCCAGCGCCGATGATGCGGACAGGCCGCAGCCGGTGGCCAGCAGCGCCGCACACAGCACCCACAGTACGCCAACGAATGGTTTGGTTATCATCGCCCAGGTTCCTTCTTCGCAACGAGACCGCAGCATGACGACGCTCATCGAGGTGATCAACCACGGCCCCA
>NZ_JBHHMJ010000312.1:0-5637 GCF_042136455.1 Stenotrophomonas sp. 3diitr2024 | reverse complement strand
GCGCGTCCGAGCAGGAGCTGCGCCAGGCGCAGGTGCAGGAGCGCGAGGAAAACACCGCACCGGCGAAATGATCGAAAAAGGGGACGGAGGGGATTAAGTCGTTTGTGCCACAAACGACTTAATCCCCTCCGTCCCCTTTTGGGTTGTCAGGTTTCCGGGGTGAAGCCGGCCGGCTTTTCCGCGTCCTTCTCGAACAGGAACTTGACCAGTTCGCCTTCAAGGAACGCACGATGTTCCGGCGTGCGCGGCGACAGCCGGTTCTCGTTGATCAGCATGGTCTGGTGGGCCAGCCACGCGGCCCAGGCCTGCTTGCCGATGTTGTTGAAGATGCGCTGGCCCAGCTCGCCGGGGTAGGGCACGAAGTCCAGGCCCTCGGCATCGCGTTGTTCGTACTGGCAGAAGACGGTTCGGGGCATGGCATTCACTCGTGGTTACGGGGTTTGCTGGAATTTCGTTTCGGCGTCTTGATCGTGGCGCCGTCGAGCAATTTGCGGATCGGTGCCGGCAGGCCCAATGCGGGTAGCTCGTCGTTGGCGACCCAGCGCAGCGTGGGTTCTTCCACACGCAGGCCGCGCACCTTCCGTGACAATACCTGCAGGTGCAGCCTGTAGTGGCTGAAGGTGTGCTGCAGCACCGGCAGTTCCTCTGCATCTTCCAGCGAGCCGTCGACATGTGCGTCGAACCAGTCCTGCAGGTCGCTGCCGGCCTCGGCCTGCGGCAGCGTCCACAGCTGCGCCCAGATGCCGGTGTCCGGCCGCTTCTGCAGCAGCACGCGTTGCTGGGCGTCGCGCAGCAGCAGGGCGACCGCTTCGCGTTCGGGCAGGGTCTTGCTGGGCTTGGGCGTGGGCAGTTCAGCGGTGCGGCCTTCGCGCCGCGCCACGCACGCGTCCTGCAGCGGGCAGATCACGCAGGCCGGCTTGGCCCGGCTGCATACCGTCGCGCCCAGATCCATCTGCGCCTGGGTGTAATCGGCCATGCGCCCGGCCGGCACCTGCGCGACGTGCGCCTGGGCAATCGCCCACAGTTGTTTCTCGATGGCCGGCAGGCCGGGAAAGCCGTCGATGCCGTGGTAGCGGCTGAGCACGCGCTTGACGTTGCCGTCGAGAATCGCGAACCGATCGTTCCATGTCTGGCTGAGGATCGCACCGGCGGTGCTGCGGCCGATGCCGGGCAGGGCATGCAATGCATCGAAATCGCGCGGCAGGTCGCCGTCGTGCAGTTCCACGCAGCGCTTTGCGGCGGCATGCAGGTTGCGTGCGCGGGCGTAGTAGCCGAGCCCGGCCCACTGCGCCATCACCGCGTCATTGCTGGCGGCGGCGAGCTCGGGCAGGGTTGGGAAGTGCTGCAGGAACCGATGGAAGTACGGGATGACCGTGGCCACCTGGGTCTGCTGCAGCATGATCTCCGACAACCAGACCCGATAGGGGCTGCGCGGGTGCTGCCAGGGCAGGTCATGGCGACCGTGGTCGTCGAACCAGTGCAGCAGGCGGGCGACGAAGTCGTCTTCCTTGGCAGTGTCGGCGCTGGCGTGCGGCTGGCGGGGCATGAGTGTTCCGGAAGGAGGCAGCCACCCATGGGGTGGCTCTACCAGATCGCAGTAGAGCCACGCCATGCGTGGCTGCACGGTGTATCAGGCGCCCAATGCTTCGGGCAGCAGGGCGTCGACGAAGGCTTCCGGGTCGAATACACGCAGGTCTTCCGGGCGCTCGCCAATGCCGGCGAAGCGGATCGGAATGCCGAACTCGCGGGCCAGTGCGAACACCACGCCGCCCTTGGCGGTGCCGTCCAGCTTGGTCACCACCAGGCCGGTCACGTTCACTGCGGCATTGAACTGGCGCAGCTGCGACAGCGCGTTCTGGCCGGTGGTGCCGTCGATCACCATCAGCACCTCGTGCGGGGCGGTGGGGTCGATCTTGCCGAGCACGCGGCGGATCTTGCCCAGCTCGTTCATCAGCCCGGACTGGGTGTGCAGGCGGCCGGCGGTATCGGCGATCAGCACCGAGGTGCCGCGGGCCTTGCCGGCCTGCAGCGCGTCGAATGCCACCGAAGCAGCATCGGCGTTCTGCCCCTGCGCAACCACGGCCACGCCGTTGCGCTCGCCCCAGGCCTGCAGCTGGGCCACGGCGGCGGCGCGGAAGGTATCGCCGGCAGCCAGCATCAGGCTGTGGCCGTCATCCTTGAAGCGCTTGGCCAGCTTGCCGATGGTGGTGGTTTTGCCGACGCCGTTGACGCCGACGGTGAGCACTACGAAGGGCTTGGCATTGCGGTCGATCACCAGCGGCTTGGCCACCGGCTGCAGGATCGCGATCAGCTCGGCGCGCAGCGCGGCCAGCAGCGCATTGGCGTCGGCGAACTCGCGCGACTTCATGCGCTTGCGCAGGCCCTCGACCAGATCGGTGGTGGCGCCCACGCCGACGTCGGCGGTGATCAGGGCGGTTTCCAGCTCGTCCAGCAGATCGTCGTCGAGCTTGGGGTTGCGCGAGAACAGGCCGCCGAAGCTGCGCGCGATGACGCTGTTGCGCAGGCGCTCGCGCCAGCCGGGCTTGCCGGCGGGCGCCGGAGGGGCATCCACCAGCGCAGGCAGGTCGGTGGCCGGGGCGGTGGGTTCCTCGACCGGAATGACCGGAGCCAGAGGAGCCAGCACAGCGGCCGCAGCGAGCGCTTCAGCCTGGACGTCCTCGGGCGCGGTGGCCGGCTGCGCAGCTGGCACGGCAGGCACTTCGGCGACCGGGGCCGATTCCGGTGCAGGTGCGGGTGCATTGGCTTCGACCACCGCGGCGGTGGGTGCGTCTTCGGCCGGGGCGGCCGACGGGAACGCCGCCGCCAGCTCTTCAGCCGAGTAGTGCTGGGTCTTGGACGCCTCCGTGGTGGGGGCATCCTGGGGCTTCTTGCGGCGGAAAAAACTGAGCATTGGCAAAAGGCGCTGAAATCAGAGGGATATGCTACCACTCGGGCCTGTCGGGCCGATGTGGACTCAAGGTCGCGGCCGGCCGGCCGTTAACCGGTCCGGAGGGTTGCGCGGAGCGGCCTGGAGACCGCCATGAACAACGTGATGGGAATCGCCCTCGGCGGGATGCGTGCGGCCCAGCAGGGCGTGCAGGTGGCAGCGCACAACGTGGCCAATCTGGCCACCCCCGATGCGCAGCGCCTGCAGTTGCAGCGCGGTGCCACTGGACAGGGTGGGGTGCAGGCCTCGGTGACTGCCGCCGGCGCTGATGTCGGTGCACCGCTGGGAGATCTGCTGGCGGCGAAAGCCGAGGTGGTGGCCTTCGCCGCCAATGCCTCGGTGATCCGCCGCCAGGACCCGTTGCTGGGTTCGCTGCTGGATCGGGAAGCCTGAGCCCCCTCGGCAGGCCCGAACCGCCGCCCCTGGTGGGTGCCAACCCTGGTTGGCACGCAGACCCCGTTCTGGTAGGTGCCAACCTTGGTTGGCACGCTTTTGGGGCGTCAACCAAGGTTGGCCTCTACCAAGGCACCGCTGGGCCATGCCCGGCGACCACCGCCTCGATCAGGCCGACAGCTCCAGCAGCAGCCTGTTCAGGCGCGCCACATAGGCACCCGGATCCTTCAGGCTGTCACCGGCGGCCAGCGCGGCCTGGTCGAACAGCACCCGGCCGAGGTCGTCGAAGCGCGCGCCATCGGCTTCGGCGTCGAGCTTGGCGATCAGCGGATGGCCCGGGTTGATCTCCAGCACCGGCTTGCTGTCCGGCACCTTCTGCCCGCTGGCTTCCAGGATCTGGCGCATCTGCAGGCCCAGGTCCTGCTCGCCGATGGCCAGCACCGCCGGCGAATCGGTCAGGCGGTGCGACACGCGCACCTCGGCCACTTCGTCACCCAGGACCGTCTTGAGCCGCTCGACCAGGCCCTGCTTGTCCTTTGCTGCCGCTTCCTGTGCCTGCTTGTCCGCATCGGTTTCCAGTGCGCCCAGGTCGAGATCGCCACGGGCGATGTCGACGAAGCCCTTGCCGTCGAAATCGGTCAGGTAGCCCATCAGCCACTCGTCGATGCGGTCGGTCAGCAGCAGCACTTCCACGCCCTTCTTGCGGAACACTTCCAGGTGCGGACTGTTGCGCACCTGGCTGTAGCTCTCGCCGGTGAGGTAGTAGATCTTGTCCTGGCCTTCGGTCATGCGGCCGATGTAATCGGCCAGCGACACGCTCTGCGCATCGCCGTCGCCACGGGTGGAGGCGAAGCGCAGCAGGCCGGCCACCTTCTCGCGGTTGTTGTAGTCCTCGGCCGGGCCTTCCTTCAGCACCTGGCCGAACTCCTTCCAGAACGTGGCGTACTGCTCGGGCTTGTCGGTGGCCAGCTTCTCCAGCATGTCCAGCGAACGCTTGGTCAGCGCCGATTTCATCGAATCGATGACCGGGCCGGACTGCAGGATCTCGCGCGAGACGTTCAGCGACAGGTCGTTGGAATCGACCACGCCCTTGATGAAGCGCAGGTACAGCGGCAGGAACTGCTCAGCCTGGTCCATCACGAACACGCGCTGCACGTACAGTTTCAGGCCCTTGGGCGCATCGCGGTGGTACAGGTCGAACGGCGCGCGGCCGGGCACGTACAGCAGCGAGGTGTACTCCAGCTTGCCCTCGACCTTGTTGTGGCTCCACGCCAGCGGGTCGCTATGGTCGTGCGCTACGTGCTTGTAGAACTCGGTGTACTCGGCGTCGCTGATCTCGGTGCGCGGGCGGGTCCACAGCGCGCTGGCGCGGTTGACGGTCTCCCACTCGACGGTGGCGCCTTCTTCGCCACCTTCCTTCGGCATCTGGATCGGCAGACCGATGTGGTCCGAGTACTTCTTGAGGATGCTGCGCAGGCGCCAGCCATCGGCGAAGTCGTGCTCGCCGTCCTTCAGGTGCAGCACGATGCGGGTACCGCGCTCGGCCTTGTCGACGGTGGCCACTTCGAAATCGCCTTCGCCACGCGAGGTCCAGCGCACGCCTTCGGCCGCAGCCAGGCCGGCGCGGCGCGAGGTCACTTCCACTTCGTCGGCGACGATGAAAGCGCTGTAGAAGCCGACGCCGAACTGGCCGATCAGCTGCGAATCCTTCTTCTGGTCGCCGGACAGCTGCCGCAGGAAGTCGCCGGTGCCGGACTTGGCGATGGTGCCGAGGTGGGCGATGGCTTCGGCGCGGCTCATGCCAATGCCGTTGTCTTCGATGGTGATGGTGTGGGCGGCGGCGTCGAAGCTGACGCGCACGCGCAGCTCGCTGTCGCCTTCCAGCAGCGCCGGCTGGGTCAGGGCCTCGAAGCGTAGCTTGTCGGCGGCGTCGGCAGCGTTGGAGACCAGCTCGCGCAGGAAGATTTCCTTGTTGGAGTACAGCGAGTGGATCATCAGCTGCAGCAGTTGCTTGACTTCGGTCTGGAAGCCAAGGGTTTCGGTCTGGGTGGTCTCGGTCATCGATAGGGCTCCATGTGCAATGCCGCGCCAGCGCGTGCGGCCTCGCCAAGGGGTAGGGGTGATTGTCCCGAAATCAAGGGGTTGTTCGGCCGGGCTGCGCCCGGCACCCGCAGAGGCCAGAGCAACAGCCGAAGCAACAGCGGGCTATCCGTGGGATGGCGGGGCGGTGTGGGTTGGCAGGACACGCCGTAAACCCGTCCATGGGGGCTCGATGGCGCCATCCATGGCGCCAACGG
>NZ_JBHHMJ010000829.1:0-11474 GCF_042136455.1 Stenotrophomonas sp. 3diitr2024 | reverse complement strand
GGTTCCCGGGCCGGCCGCTTCTCCAGCGGTACCCCCATGACCTCACACGCCCCCGCCGTCACCCGGCTGGCGGTCGCGCTCGCCCTGGCGTTGTCCACTCCGCTGGCGGCCGCGCGCGGCGTCCCGCCCGGTTTCGAAGATCTGGTCGAAGGACAGACCGAACAACTCGACATCCAGCTGTTCGGCCGCTCGGCCGGGCTGTCGCCGGTGCGCGTCACCCTGGAGCATGTGCAGCTGGAAGATCCCGCGCGCGTGCTGCAGGCACTGGACCTGTCCGCCGAGGCGCAGGCCGCGCTGCTGCCGGCACTGTCGCAGCCGCTGCCACGCAACAGCCACCTGGCCTGCCGCTTCGGTGGCGCCGAGGCCGGTTGCGGCTATCTGGATCCCCCGGAAGACCCTGCGGCCGCGCGCGCACTGTATGACGAAGGCGAGGGCGCCGTGCGCCTGTTCGTGGCGCGCAAGTGGATCGGTGGCGAGCCCGCCGCGGAACGCTTCCACGCGCTCAGCAGCAATGCCGAGAACGCTTTCCTGCACCAGCAGGTGCTCAACCTTACCGGTGGGCGCGACTACCAGTCGTTCAGTGCGCGCGGCACCGGCGTTCTGGGCCTGTTCCAGCGGGGCCATATGTCCGCCGACTGGTACTTCACCCAGCAGCGCTACCGCAGCAGCGGTGGCGATGCGCATTTCGAATTCGACAACGTCTATTACCGCCATGACCTGGGCCAGCAGTACTACCTGCAGGCCGGGCGCATGGACCGCCGCAACCTGTCCAGCCCACAGGGCGGCACCTTCGGTTTCAGCATGCTGCCGCTGGACCGCTTCGACGGTGCCCGCGTGGGCACCACCCAGGCTTACGTGGACAGCGATGCTGCCGTGCAGGCCTCGCCGTTGACGGTCCTGCTCGCCCGCGATGCGCGCGTGGACGTGTTCGACGGCGAGCGCCTGCTGCAGACCTACTACCTGCAGGCCGGCATCAACCAGATCGATACCCGCAACTTCCCGTTCGGCAGCTACCTGGTGCGCATGCGCATCTACGAGGATGGCGTGCTGGTGCGTACCGAAGAAGCCCCCTTCGACAAGGGCGGTGACTGGACCGACAGCCAATGGCAGTGGTTCGTGCAGAGTGGCCGCCGCAACGAGCGGCGCAGCGATCGCTTCGACAGAGAACAGGTGGCGGTGGCCGGCATGCGCGTGCCCTTGGCACGCGACCTGGCCGTTACCGCGGGCGTTGCCCATCTGGGCGGGCACAGCTATGGCGAACTGCGCGTCGACCTGCGCCGCGTGCTGGCCACGCAGGAAATGCGCGCAACGTTCAGCGGCATGCGCGGCAGCGATGGCAGCCACGGCCAGCAGCATCAGCTGTCATACCGGCGCAAGGCGTCCTGGAACATCTACCAGCAGCGCATGCGTGGCAAGGCCTGCCAGTTCGAGGCCGATGCGCGGGACCGCCTGGGCTGCACCAACTCGCTCAGCGGATCGGTCTCGCTGCCGATCGCCGGTGGTACTGCGTACCTGGGGTATACCCGGCGCCAGACCTGGCGCACCGGTTGGAGCCGTCCTGGTGACGATGATCCGTTGGCGCCACTGGATCCGTTCCTGCCGCCGCAACCGCTGCAACCGCACCGTGAGCCGCAGCTCAGCCGCACCTGGCAGGCCAGCTTCAGCCGCAGCCATCGTTGGCAGGATTTCAGCGTCTCCACGCGGCTGGGCCTGTGGCAGCAGCTCAGCCACGACAGTGCCCGCGACACCCGCACGCGCGACCGTGGCATCTACCTCAACGTAAGCTTCACCCGCCTGCAGCGCAGCCATGTTGGCAACGGCCAGCGCCGCTATGCGGTGGACATGCGCCAGCCGCAGCACCAGCGGCCGGAGATCAACTACAGCGTCGGCCAGAGCTATCGCCAGGAGGTGGACGCGCAGTTCCGTGAGCTGACCTCCGAGCTGCGCGCCAACAACAGCGACCGCTACAGCGCATCGCTGGGCAGGCAGCTGCAGAACCGCTACGGACAGACCGGCGCCACCGTGGCGTACTACCAGCAGCATGGCCGCAGCGAGACTGCCTACAGCGGCACGCACAGCTCTGCCTTCGCGCTGGGCCGGCGGGGGGCCTACTGGGGCGCAGGCACCGGCGCCGATGCCGGGCTGGCGGTACAGGTAGCCGCCACCGATGACCTGGATCTGCAGGGCGTGGCGGCCGAACTGCAGGTGAGTGGCGCAGGCCGGCAACGGCTGCAGATCGGCGAGCGCCGGCTGCTGCCGCTGACCGCCTACCAGTCGCACCGTGCCGAACTGCAGGACGCCAGCAACGACGCCAGCATGGCCGCCATCCGCGTGAGCGGCGTGGGCGGTGCGCGCCCGTTGTTCCTGGCCCCGGGGCGGCTGATGCGCATGCCGGTGCCGATCGAAGTGACCTACACCTTCATCGGCACCGCCCGCACGCTTGCCGGCGCGCCGCTGGGCGGCGCCCGCATCCTCAACGCGCCGGTGCCCGGCACCAGCGCCAACGGCGGCTTCGTCGCCGACTTCCCGCGTCGCGAGACAACGCTCTACCTGCTGCAGGACGACCGCCTGCTGCACTGCCCGCTGCAGGTGCGCGAGCGCCGCCAGGTGGTGCTGCTGGTCGGTGCCGTGCACTGCGAACCGCTGGCCGTGGCCCAGCTGCCGGCGGAGATCCGCCAGCAGGCACGCGTCACCCGGCTGCTGCAGGAACGCGCGCTGATTGCCGCCACGCCCCAGACCGCTGCTGCAGGAGGAACGCCATGAGCCGGCGTGTGTTGTTCGTGTTGATGCTGGTGTGCGCGCTGGCCGTGCTGATGCCGCGGGCGTGGGCGCAGAAGTTTCCGGAAATACATCCGACAGATGAGACCCATCGAGTCACCGAAAGCTGGGACCGCTCAGCTGTCCCAGCCGAAGTCGTGCTCTGGTCGCCGATGACGTTGTTGGCCTTTCAGGAAGGTCCAGATTCCCCTTATGAAGTTTCTCACCTTGTCTGCCTGTCCGATACCGATGCATCCCGCGGACGCTGTCCAGTGATTGGAAATCCGGAAGCACGTGGCAATGCGCTCCCCGTTTGGTTTTACATGACTGATCAGCGAACTGGACTTCGCACGGAGATTCATGCACTCGGCTACATCAAGAGGCCGTTGAATGGCCCTAACTGCTCTTCGGATCACTGGGGCTCACTGATCTATCCGATCTGGTCATCTGTACCAGATGTATGCCGACCGCTGATATCCGGCGGAATAGGTGTCTCTCTTGCCATTCGGAGCTCGGAACTGAAGCGCTTGGTTGCAGGGGCGTGGGCAGGGCGGATTGAACTCCAATTGCGTCAAACCCGTGGCGGTCCGCTGTTGGCGACCTATGTCTTCGATCTTGCATTCACCGTCACCGATTACGACGCGATCTCGATCTACTTCCCGGCCTTCGACACCGTCGCGCCGCTGGTCAACATGGACCTGCGCTACGACCCCATCAAGCAGATGGTGGGCGGCCGCAAGCAGCTGGAGATGTGCCTCTACGACGGCCTCGGCTCGCAGAGCGAGTTCCTCGGCGTCACCGTGCGCGACAGCGGGCCGCGCCCGCCACCCGGCAGCGACTTCGCGGTCTGGCATCGCGACGGCGGCAGCGACGACCGCCAGCGCCTGGACTACCACGTCAGCCTGAACTACGGCGGGCGCGATATCCGCATGCGGCATGGCGTGGAAGAGCTGCTGCATGGCATCGACGGCGCCGAACTGCGCCTGGTCATGCTGCCCGGTATCAGCCAGCCGGTCTATTGCGTGCCCACGCCGCTGACATTGCTGACACCTCCCACCCCCGTCGCCAGCAAGCGCCCCGGTCTCTACGAGGGCGAGCTGACGGTGGAACTGCGCGTCCCCACCGCCAAACCCTGATCCCACACGGAGCCTGCCATGAACAAACTGATCGTCTGGATGCTGCCGTTGAGTGCGCTGCTTGCGCCATCAGCACACGCCAACCTGTCCATCCATCCCATGCGAACTGCGATGGACGCCAAGCGGGGTGCGCAGATCCGCGTCTACTCGCAGTCCACCCGCCCGCAGTATGTACAGGCCAGCCTGCGACGCATCGACAACCCGGCAACGCCTCGCGAACAGGAGCAGGATATCGAGGTCGCCGATTCGGCCATTGCCATCACGCCCGGCAAGTTCGCGCTGTCAGGCGGTGGCAATCGCCTGATTCGGCTGATCCCCCTGCAGCCGGTGCAGAAGGAAACCGCATACCGCGTGTACTTCGAAGGTGTGCGCGGCCCCGAAGGCACTGAACTGGAAAGCAGCGAAGACGCTGCGCACGCCGACGTCGGCGTCAGCCTGGTGTGGGGGGCGCTGGTGAACGTGGTGCCCACCGACGGTGTGGTCAGCCTGAGTGTGCGCGGCAACACGCTGCACAACAGCGGCACGCTGCGCGTGGGCATTGTGCATGCGGCCGAATGCACGGCGGCCGGCGTCTGCACGCCGCACGACCTCTCGCACAGCCTGTATCCGGATGCCGATTTCACCCTGCCGTTCCAGCCGCAGCCGGGCAATTCGCTGCGCCTGCGCTACCGGCTCAGCCAGGACGGTTATCGCGAGCACGTCCAGGACGTGGCCATCCAGTCCAGCTGATCCCCCTCCCTGCGTCCCGCGCATGGCGCGGGATGTCTTTTCCGCAAACTGTTAAGGAGAAAGACCATGAATCGAATCTATCGGCGTATCTGGAACCGGGCGAAGGGGTGCTGGGAGGTGGCCAGCGAGCTGATCAACCGCAATCAGGGCGGCGGGCGCGTGGCGAAAGCGTGCACGGCTACAGCGCTAGTCGCGCTTATGCAGATCGGGCCGGGCCTGAGTGGAGCAGAAGCAGCGGCCTTCTACATGGGGGGATGCAGTTACACCGACTCTGGGAACGTCAACTGCGTCCCGATCATTGGTAGAACGTCGGGAGTCTCCTACGCAAACGCTGTCCTGGGAAGCCAGGACTATCTCGTCATGGGCGGTGGGGCAGTAGCGGATGGCGACTGGATCACCATGTTTGGCCACCAAAGCTATGTGAAGGGGCACTTCAGTTCTGCGTTCGGCGCCAAGGCAAATGCGAACGGCGTGGACAGCGTTGCCGTTGGCTACAATGCCAGCGCCAATGGCGGTCACAGCACGATTGTGGGCACGAACGCCTATGGCAAGGGCATCGGCTCCACCGCATTCGGAAACAGCGCAGCTGCAACGCGCCAGAACGCGCTTGCGGTCGGCAGTGGCTCGTTGTCACAGAGCGAGAATGCGGTCGCAATGGGCGCAAACGCTTTCGCCAATGGCGTTGATGGCGTCGCCCTGGGCAGCAAAGCCTCGGTCGATACCGGCGGCGGCAACTCCGGCATCGCCATTGGTGCTGCTGCGAAGGCCGGGACGCCGGGCTACACCGGTGCAATCGCCATAGGCGGTGGCGCCGAGGCGCGCATTGATGGCGTGGCCCTGGGCTACGGCGCGTCGACCACCGCGCAAGGAGCAGTTGCGCTGGGTGTGCGTTCTTCCGCAACCGAAGTGAATACTGTCTCTGTGGGCAGTTCGACGCTGCGGCGGAGAATTGTGAACGTGGAAGACGGCCGCATCACGGCTTCCAGCTCAGATGCCGTTACCGGCAAGCAACTGCATGCGATGAGCGAGCGGGTCGATGGCCTGATCAAGCAGGATTCCGCGAGCGGCATAGTGCGTATTGCCAACAGCAATACCGGCACGGAAGTCAGCATGCGCAATGCAGTACTGGCGACGCGAAAAGTGAGTGGCGTTTCTGATGGAGCGTTGACGACAAGCAGTACAGACGCCGTGAATGGCAAGCAGCTCAACGCCACGAACACCAGGCTGGGGACAGTGGAATCGGCAGTGGGAACCGTAAAGGGAGACCTCGCGGACGTTCGGACGCTCGCCCAGTCGGCCACCAACCGTATCGATGCCACCACCCTGGCGCTGGGCAAGGGCGCGGTTGCAGAGTCGGGCAGCTACGGCATCAGCACCGCCATCGGCAACAATGCCAAGGCCTACAACGGCCGCAGTGTCGCACTCGGATTCGATGCGCTGGCCGGCGTCGATGCAGAGGGCAACAAGGTGAACAACCAGAATGCCGGCGTGTCCATCGGTGCAAATACGCGCAGCGCGAACGGCGCGGTCGCGACCGGCTTCCGGGCCATTGCCAGCGGAAACTTCTCCATTGCCGTAGGCGGTGACGCCAATGCGGCCGCCGAGCATGCCACTGCAATGGGGAACCTGAGCAAAGCGACGGCAAAGCAGTCCACTGCGCTGGGGCGTGGCAGCGAGGCCACCGCGCAGTTCGCTACCGCGCTGGGCAATCTTGCGGTATCGGCCAACACCAGCGCCGTTGCACTGGGTGACCGGGCCAATGCCCGCCATGACAATGCAGTGGCACTGGGTGCGGGCTCTGTCACGGCGTCGGTCAACTCCGTTTCGGTGGGCAGCGCCACTCTCAAGCGCAAGATCCAGTACATTGCCGATGGCGCGGTCAGCAATGGCAGTACCGATGCCATCACCGGCAATCAGCTGTTCGCGACCAACCAGGCCGTATCCACCGCGCAGAGCACGGCCACGAGCGCGCAGACGGCAGCCAACGCCGCCAAGGTCGACGCCGCCAAGGCACTGACCGAGACGACCGCGCTCGCCGGCCTGGTCTCTCAGACCGCCGCCAGCGGCAATGTCCGCTTGGGCGAGAAGAACAGCGGTACCGTACTGGACGTGCGCAACAGTACCAACGCCAGCCGAAAGGTTGCCGGCGTGGCTGACGGCGACTTGGGGGGCAGCAGCAACGAAGCCGTCAACGGCAAGCAGCTCAATGCCACCAACGTGCAGTTGGCTGCCGTGGAAAAAGTGGCCACTGCCGCGCAGGCGGATGCAACGGTTGCGAAGGCGGACGCTGCCAAGGCGTTGGTCAGTACCGGTGCGCTGGAGGGGCTGATCGGCGAGGCTGCCGTTAACGGCAATGTCCGCCTGGGCGAGAAGAACAGCGGCACCGTACTGGACGTGCGCAACAGCGCCAACGCCAGCCGGAAGGTTGCCGGTGTAGCGGATGGCACGGTAAGCGCCAGCAGCAATGAGGCGGTCAACGGCAAGCAGCTGAATGCCACTAATGTGCAGGTGGCTGCCGTGGAGAAGGCGGCTACGGCGGCGCAGGCGGATGCAACGGTTGCGAAGGCAGACGCTGCCAAGGCGTTGGTCAGCACGAGTGCGCTGGAGGGACTGGTCAGCCAGACCGCAGCCAACGGGAATGTCCGTCTGGGCGAGAAGAATAGTGGAACTGTGTTGGACGTGCGCAACAGCTTGGGCACTAATCGTAAGATCACTGGAATTGCCGACGCAGACGTTGGTGCGGGCAGTAGTGATGCGGTGAACGGTGGGCAGTTGTTCTCTTCCAATCTGAAGATAGCAGTGCTCGAGGAGAAGAGCCGTCTCTTTGGGGCAGGCAATGAAGCTGGTGCGGCCTCAGCACGCGCCGGTGAGTTCGGGGTGGCGATAGGCAACGGTGCTGTGGCATCAGTCGATTCCGAAGGAGGGGTCGCCTTGGGTGCATTCGCTGGCGCACTCGCCAGGAATTCCGTTGCCCTTGGGCGCGCGGCCAGCGTGGAGGCCGGAGCGGTTGGCGGATTTGCACTTGGCGCGGGCGCCCATGTGGCTGCAACTGACGGAATTGCGATTGGCGCCGGTTCGGAAGTTGAGGCTGGTGCAGATGGGGGCGTTGCTCTCGGCGCTGGTTCCGTTGTGGCTGAGAGCGACACTGTTTCTGTTGGCAATGACAGTCTCAAACGTCGAATTACAAATCTTGCCCGCGGCACCGCAGATCACAACGCCACGACCGTCTCTCAGCTGAAGGATTCCCTTGCCACCCTAGGCGGCAGCGCAGGCATGGACGCCAACGGCAACATCATTGCACCGACCTACTCGGTTCAGGGCGGCACGCAGAACACCGTGGAGGACGCGTTGATGGCGCTCGATGGCGCTGTCATCACCGCAGGCCGCCGTGCGGACAGGGTGGAAGGCCAGCTCAACTCGATCTTCCAGGATTCACCCTCGGCCCGTGGCGATGGCATGAGCCAGATCGCGCTGAATGGCGCGAACGGCATGGTGTTGACCAATCTGGCTGACGGTCGGGTGGCGCCAGGAAGCCGTGATGCTGTAACGGGAAATCAGCTGTACGCCGCAGAGCAGAAGATCTCGCAGAATCGAAATGATCTGGAGGCGATGCGCAAGGAGCGGGAGATGGGCCAGCAGACAATGCGCGGATTGCATGCGGGCGGTCCGATCGATTTCGGCGGTGCGCGTTTGACTGGCGTGGCTGAAGCGAAGTTGTCGGCTGACAGTTCGGATGTTGTTCGTGGAAGTCAGCTGTACTCAACCAATGGTCGACTCGATGTTCTGGAGGAGGCGGGTCGATTCCTTAGCGTGGGTGGGGCCCCCACAACTGTCGGCGCGGAGGCAGGTCTGGCTGGGGTAGCACTTGGAAATTCCGCGAAAGCAGGTGCTGAAGGCGGAACCGCGATAGGAACACGCGCTCTTGCAATTGGTGTGAATTCAGTTGCACTTGGTCGCGGGTCTACCGTCTTCGACGGTTCTGACTTTGGCATTGCTATTGGAACTGGAGCTGGTGTAGGAGAGTTTGATGGTGGAACTGCAGTCGGAGGTATTGCTCTCGGCGTCGGTGCGAAGGTCCTGAAGGGGGCCAATGGTTCGCTTGCCTTGGGACTTGGTGCTGAAGCAAACGAAAAGGGAGTTGCATCATTTGGTAACGAGGTTCTTCAACGCCGCCTCGTAAACATCGCCAACGGCACCGCCAACCACAACGCCGCCACCGTCGGCCAGCTGCGCGGTGCGCTCTCTGCTCTCGGCGGTGAAGTCGATGCCAACGGCAACATTGTTGGCCCCAGCTTCACCATGCAGGGCCAGTCCCAGTCCACCCTCAATGGTGCGCTGGAGGCGCTCGACGGTGCAGTCATCAGAACCACCTCGCGCGTGAACCAAGTCGAGTCCCAGCTGCGCAGCGTGTTCCAGGACACCCCCTCGGTCCGCGCCGACGGTCTCAACCAGCTCACCCTCGCCGGAACCCACGGCATGGTCATCTCCAACGTGGCCAATGGCCTGATTGCCGCCGGCAGCCGCGATGCGGTCAATGGTGGTCAGCTGCACTCGATGCAGCAGCAGCTCAACGGCCGTATCGATGGCCTGGAAGAGCGCATCGATGCGCCGCAGCCGCGGGCAATGGCCGTCGCTTCGGCGCCGGAGCCGGAAGCACCGGTGCCGCAGGCCGAAGGCGGCCAGCAGGTGGCGTCGGTCGGCGAGGGTGAGAAGCCCGCGCCGCAGCCGAAGACGAAGAAGGATGAGACGCCCAAGCCGCAGGTCGACACCGCTGAATTGGAGAAGATGCTGGCCCGCGCCAACGAGTACACCGATGGCGCGATCAGCAATTTCGAACGTCGCCTGGACAAGATGGACAAGCGTTTCAACCGCATGGCGGCGATGAGCAGCGCGCAGACCGCGATGGCGATGAACACCGCCGGCCTGGCCACCTACAACCGCCTGGGTGCGGGCGTGGGCTACAGCGAGGGTGAGTCCGCGATGGCCGTGGGCTACCAGCGTGTGCTCAACGAGAAGGGCTCGGCCACCTTCAGCCTCAATGGTGCATTCACCAACAGCGGTGAGCGCAGCATGGGCGTCGGCGTGGGCATCGGCTGGTAAGCCATGGAGCCCCGGCGTGACGCGCGTAATCCGCCCCGCCGCGCCGGGGCTCTTGCCGAGGAAATGGCAATGTATCGATGGGTAAGCCGGTTCATCAGCTACCGCACGTTCTATCTGTGGCGGGCACGTTTTTACTACTACACCCGCAATCTGGACCGCTGGCTGCTGTTCGCCCTGCTGTGCGTGGCGGGTGTGGGCTTGGCGGCCTGGTACACCTGGCGGGTATCGAGTGTGCCGCCGCCGCGCGTGCATCCGGAGGCCGCCGCGCTGCGCGTGGAGAACATCACCCAGGAGGCGATCCATCGCATCGTGCTGGTGCGGCATGGCGGCCCAACCCCGGGCGAGCCGTTCACCACCCCGGAGGATGTCCGTGCCGGCACGCTGCGCACGCTGCGGGTGCGGCAGCTGCTGGACAGTGCGATGGTGTGGCAGTTGAAGGCCCACATGCTGGCCGACATCGCGGCGTACATCGATGCCACGGGAAGCTGCTTCCCTTTCCCGTGCTGGCAGGTGAGCCATCGGCTGGAACTCATGCGTGCGGCGGAGGCGGAGAACGCGGCCATCAACCGGGCGCTGGAGCCGGTACTGGAGATCCCGCTGGACAGGATGCCCAACCTCAACGGCGGTGAGCGCGCGCGGATACAGACGGCGTGGTCCGATCCGTTCGGCGATGTCTACAACCAGACCTGGCTGCTGGGTGATCTGCAGAACATGCACGCGCGGATGATGATGGCGTACCCGCAGCGGGCGGGAGCCCCCTGGCTGATGCGCCTGCTTGGCGATGAGACGGAGGAGCAGCACCATGATGTCTGGTAGGGCAACGCACCTCCTGTAGGGCCGGGCCATGCTCGGCTGCTCTTCGGTCAGGTGTCCGGATGCCTGATGCATCGTGCGGACCAACGGTCCGCACCCACCAAGGCCGGAACCACCCAAGGCCGGAGCTACCGCTACCCGCCGATATACGCGGTGATCTCCGCTTCGGCCAGCAGCTGCCGCAGCTGTGCGACAGACGCGCGTCGCATCGGCTTCTCATCCACCGGCGACAGCGGCGCCTGGCGCAGCGCATCGTACGGCAGCACGGCCAGGTCAAAGGTCAGCTCCTCGGCACTGAACACCCACACCGGCACGTCCAGGCTGCGCTCGCGGTCCATGCGCAGCCGGCGCGTCCGCGATTCAGCGGGAATGCCGTGCTCGTCCAGGAAGCGATGCACGGCTTCCGGGTCGTCGCTGTGCAGGTGAAGCTGCACCGGGCTGTTGGCATCGGCGGTGCCTTCCAGCACAGGGCCGGCCAGCCGTGGGGCGAAGCCGTGCAGGAACTCCAGCGCGCGCATCGCGGCCTCGCGGCGGCGCTGCAGTTCATTGCCGTGCTGGGGCCCGGCGAACAGCCGCTGGTATTCGCGCAAGGCGTCTTCGATCTCGGTGTTGCGGGGCAGGGAGGCATCGTCGTGGATGCCGAGCCGGCTGGCGGCCTTCAACTTGGCCTGGTGATAGTCGCGGATGCCGCCTTCGGCCATCAGGCGGGCGGCTTCGTGGGCGAGGCGGTGGCGCCGCTCGCGGGTCTGGCTGGCAGCATGCTGACGGGCGCGATGCATGCGAGGACTCCTGTTGCGACCTGGCTACAGACTAGCGCACGGATGTGACATCCGCGTAGGTATTTCACGGAGGGGAGCAAGCGGGTGCCGTTGATCCTGTAGAGCCGAGCCCATGCTCGGCTGCTCTACCGCGGGCGCCCGGAGCCGAGCATGGGCTCGG
>NZ_JBHHMJ010000822.1:0-269 GCF_042136455.1 Stenotrophomonas sp. 3diitr2024 | reverse complement strand
GCACGCGGATGCCGCTGCGGCGCAGGCCGATGGCATCGAAGCCGATCAGGCAGGCGTAGCTGGCCAGGCCGAGCATCACGGTGAGCGTGATCTGCAGGCCACTGAGCTGGCGGAACGCCTGGCGGATGGCGCGGTAGCCGGGAATGGCCTGTTCTGGCACAGCGCGATGGCCAGCCATCCAGGCAGCCTGCGCTACGCGCTTTCGCTGCTGCTGTTGCTGCTGGGCGCTCACGGCGTGCTGCTGGGCATCCTGGTCTGGCGCTGGAACG
>NZ_JBHHMJ010000818.1:0-1727 GCF_042136455.1 Stenotrophomonas sp. 3diitr2024 | reverse complement strand
GGGGAGCCGAAGCGGCCGGCCGCGCGCAGCTGGGTGAGCTGGCGCGGATGAGCGGCCATTTCGCCGACCGCATCAAGGGCCTGGGCCTGCTGCGCCTGTATGGCCGCGGCGAGGCTGAGCTGGAGGGGATCGAGGCGGCTGCCGAAGGCGTGCGCGTGCGCACCCTGAAGGTTCTGCGCATCGCTTTCCTGTCGTCCACGGTGCTGGAGTTCTTCGCCTCGGTCAGCGTGGCGATGGTCGCCCTGTACCTCGGGCTGAGCTATCTGGGCATGATGTCGCTGCATGCAACGGTACCGACGCTGGGGGCGGGCCTGTTCTGCCTGCTGCTGGCGCCGGAATTCTATGCGCCGCTGCGACGGCTGGCCGCCCACTACCACGACCGTGCCAATGCGCTGGCTGCCGCTGCCGAGGTGGAGCGCCTGCTGCAGTCGCTGCCCGGTGAGCAGGGCCTGATCGAGAACGAAGCTGCGCCGCTGGCGGTGGAGCCGGCCGAGGCCGCGCTGCCGCCGCTGCGGGCACAGGGTCTGGTGCTGCGTCCGCTGGGCGCGCCGCACGATGTGCTGCAGGATCTGGACGTGCTGCTGGAACCGGGCCAGCGCCTGGCCCTGGTCGGTCCCAGCGGGTCCGGCAAGAGTACGTTGCTGGAGGCGCTGGCCGGTTGGCTGCCGCCGCGTGCCGGCAAGCTGCAGGTGCGTCCCGGCGTGCAGGTGGCCTATGCCAGCCAGCGTCCGTACCTGTTCCACGGCAGCATCGCCGACAACCTGCGCCTGGCCGATCCCGGCGCCAGCGATGCGCGCCTGCGCGCGGTGGCCGAGGCTTCGCAGGTACTGCAGTTTGCGCAGCGCCTGCCGCAGGGGCTGGATACGGTGATCGGCGAACGTGGCTTCGGCCTGTCCGGTGGTGAGGCGCGTCGCATCGGCCTGGCCCGCCTCCTGCTGCGTGATCCGCAGGTGCTGCTGCTGGACGAACCCACCGCGTTCCTGGATGCCGATACCGAAGCGGCATTGCTGCGCAGCCTGGCCGCATATGCACGTGGCCGCAGCGTGGTGGTCGCCACCCACAGCCCGGCGGTGATCGCCTGGGCCGATCGTTGCCTGCTGCTGCCGGAAGGCCGCCTGGTGGAACCGGCACAGGCGGTGCGCGCATGAGCCGTTCGCCCGATTCGCTGCGCGCGGTGTTCCTGCGCCATCGTCCGCGCCTGTTGCTGACGATCCTGTTGTTGTGGACCACGATGCTGGCCGGCACTGCATTGCTGGGCCTGTCCGGTGGTTTCCTCACCGCGGCCGCGCTGGCCGGTGCCGCAGGCCTGGGGCAGGGATTCAATTTCTTCTCGCCGTCTGCGGGTATCCGTGGCTTGACCCTGGCGCGCATCGTGTCGCGCTACTTCGAAAAGCTGGTGGGCCACGATGCCACCCTGCGCATCGCCCGCGATCTGCGCGTCTGGTTCTTCCGCCGCGCGCTGCCACTGGCGCCGGCACGGCTGGGCGCTACGCGCACCGGCGAGCTGCTGGCGCGACTGCTGGGCGACATCGGCGAGGTGGATGGCCTGCTGGTACGGGCGATCGGGCCGCTGGTGGCACTGGGTGCGCTGTCGGTGGTGGCGGTTGCATCGGCGGCGCTGATCCTGCCGTCGGCGGCAGTGCTGCTGGCGGTGCTGGCGCTGCTGATCGCCTTCGGTGTGCCGTGGCTGGGCGTGCGTGGCCACGATGAGGAAGAAGCCGACCGCG
>NZ_JBHHMJ010000816.1:0-316 GCF_042136455.1 Stenotrophomonas sp. 3diitr2024 | reverse complement strand
AGCAGCGGCAGGTCGGCGGTGCTGTCGGAATAGGCGATATCGATGTCGCCATAGCCGCGCTCGCGCAGCATGCGCATCTTCTCTTCGTTGTGGCAGTGACGGGTGGGACCGACGCCGCGTACGCCTGCGCCGAAGGCTCGGCCTGCAGGGCACCCTCCAGCGCTGGCGCGGCCTGTGGCTGTAGTGCCAGCGCTGGCAGCAGGCGCTCGGGCTGGTAAGGATCGGCCACGGTGGTGACCTTGGTCGCCGTGGTACCCACCACCAGCGCGTTGCCGCCGGCAGTGTAGACATTCATGATGCCGCCGTCCTGGATCAC
>NZ_JBHHMJ010000814.1:0-13060 GCF_042136455.1 Stenotrophomonas sp. 3diitr2024 | reverse complement strand
GGGGTAGCGCCGGGCCAAGCCCGGCGAACGCGATCACGGCTCGTAGCTGTAGCCCATGCCATACACCGAACGGATCGGTTCGCCTTCCATGCCGGCGTCAGCCAGCTTGCGGCGCAGGTTGCGCACGTGGCTGTCGACGGTGCGGTCGACCACCACGCGGTGGTCCAGATAGAGGCGGTCGAGCAGCTCGTCGCGCGCCCAGATCCGGCCCGGCGTGGCCAGCAGCGTGCGCAGCAGGCGGTATTCGACCGGGGTCAGGTCCAGGCCCTTGCCGTTCCAGGTAGCGCGGGCTGCCGGTTCGTCGATATGCAGCCCGCTGTTGGCCCGCGCAGCGGGGTCCGGGCGGTAGCGGCGCAGCACCGCCATCACCCGTGCGACCACTTCGCGCGGACTGAACGGCTTGCAGACGTAGTCGTCGGCACCGATGTCCAGGCCCAGCAGGCGGTCGATCTCTTCCACCCGTGCGGTGACCATGATCACCGGTACATCGCTGCTGGCGCGCAGTTCGCGGCACAGGTCCACGCCATCGCGCTGTGGCAGCATCAGATCCAGCAGCACCAGGTCGGGCTGGTAGCGCGCGAATGCGTCGATCACCTGGCCGCCATCGTCCACCCATTCGCTGGTCATGCCGGCGGCGGCCAGGTAGTCGCGCAGCACCGAGGCCAGGCGTGGCTCATCCTCGACGATCAGGATCTTCGAGGACGCGGCGGTGGACAGGCTCATGCAGGCTCCGGCAGGGTAATGACCACGCGCAGCCCGCCCAGCGGCGATGGCTCGGCGTGGATGAGGCCGTGGTGGGCGAGGATGATGTTGTGGCTGATGGCCAGGCCCAGCCCGCTGCCGCCGCTGGCCCGGTTGCGCGAGCTCTCCACCCGGTAGAAGCGCTCGAACAGCAGCGCGCATTTGTCCGCCGGCACGCCTGGCGCGGTGTCTTCCACGGTCAGCTGCACACCGGCAGGCACGCGCGCTGCCTGCACACGTACGCGGCCCCCGGCGTGGGTGTAGCGCAATGCGTTTTCCAGCAGATTGGCCAGCACCTGCTGCAGGCGTCGTTCGTCACCGGATACCTGCAGCGGTGTGGCGGGCAGGTTCTCCTCCAGTGCCAGCCCCGCCGTGGAGAAGCGCACGCGCATGCCATTGAGCTCGCTGCGCAGCAGCGCCGCCAGGTCCAGCGGTGCGAAGCGGTAGGCCAGGCCGCCGGACTGGGTCATCGACAGGTCGTGCAGGTCGTCGATCAACTTGCCCAGTTGGCGGATCTCGCCCTGCAGGGCACCGAGGTTGGCGCGGTCCAGCGGGCGGATGCCGTCCTCGATGGCTTCCAGTTCGGCACGAACCACCGCCAGCGGCGTGCGCAGTTCGTGCGAGATATCGGCGATGAAGGCACGGCGGTTGCGCTCGGTGTCGTCCAGCGCCTGCGCCATCCGGTTGAAGTCGTTGACCAGTGCATCCAGCTCGTCGTCGCTGGTGCGCTCGATGCGGGTGGCGTAGTCGCCAGCGGCGAGCCGGTGGGTGGCCGCCGCCAGTTTGGCAAGGCGCTGGCGCAGCGCGCGCGATACCAGCCAGGCCAGCAGCACCGTCACCAGCAGCAGCGCGATGCCGATCACCCACCACGCACGCATCTGGGTGTTGTAGAAGTTCAGGTCGTTGGTGGCGATGACGGTCTGGAACGGCACCATGCCCAGCCAGCCGACCGTGTGCCCGTCCACCTGCACGGCGTGCGGCTCGTCGTCGCTGGTGGCGTCCGGGTTGCCGGCTACGAACCGATGCTGTGCATCGAACAGGCCCAGGCGAGAGGGAACGCCGGTCTGGTCGGACAGCGGTGGCACGGGCCCCTCGTGCCCATGGGCCAGATCCGGGCGCAGCAGCCGCGCCCAGCGGTCACTGTCGCCGCGCAGGTGCTCCCAGCCGCCGTGCGCACTGTACTCGCGCTGCAGGTGCGGCATCACGCGCTGCATGCGCAGGTCGCCCTGGTCATTGAGGTAGTCCAGGAAGCCGGTCTGGAACGCCACTCGGCTGGCAATACCGTTCACTGTCAGCACCAGCAGGCAGGCGGTGAAGATCGCGAGGAAGGTCTTCGCGGTCAGGCCGAATTTGAGTCGAATCTTCGCCATCGCGGGGCCATTAGCGGCGCATGCGGCGCCGAAAGCAAGCGCCCGCTGAGCCGGTCGCACAATCTCCATATTCTCTGCACAGTTCCACGGCAGCGTGCACGGGTCAACGCAAGGCCCCCACGCCCCCCATGTCACTCCTGCGCCCGCTGTCCCGCTCCCCCCTTCCGCTGTTGCTGCCCCTGCTGCTGGCCCTGGCGGCCTGCTCGGCGGGCAGGCCCGAGGCCCCGGCCACCACTGAAGTGGGCGTCATCACTGCCAGCGTGCAGCCGCTGGCCCTGCAACAGACCCTGCCCGGTCGCGCCGTACCGTTCGAGGTGTCCGAGGTGCGCCCGCAGGTCGCTGGGCTGATCCGCCAGCGGTTGTTCACCGAAGGCCAGCAGGTCAAGGCCGGCCAGCTGCTTTACCAGATCGATCCGGCGCCGTACCAGGCCGCCTTCGATACCGCGCGTGGCCAGCTGGCGCAGGCCGAGGCCACCGTGTTGTCGGCGCAGCCGAAGGCCGAGCGCACCCGCACGCTGCTGGGCATGGATGCGGCCAGCAAGCAGGACGCCGACGATGCCACCTCGGCACTGAAGCAGGCCCAGGCCAATGTGATCGCCGCGCGCGCTGCGCTGCAGGCGGCCCGCATCAACCTCGACTACACCCGGGTCACTGCACCGATCGATGGCCGCATCGGCACGTCCAGCGTCACCGCTGGCGCGCTGGTCGCCGCCGGCCAGGACGCGGCGCTGGCAACCATCCAGCGGTTGGACCCGGTCTATCTGGATGTCACCCAGTCCAGCACGCAGATGCTGGCGCTGCGCAAGCAGCTCGATGCCGGCCGGGTGAAAGCCATCGACGGCAAGGCACAGGTGAAGGTGCTGCTGGAGGACGGCAGCACGTACGCGCATGAAGGCACCCTGGAGTTTGTCGGCAGCGCAGTCGACCCGGGCACCGGCAACGTGGTGCTGCGCGCGGTCATTCCGAACCCGGAGGGCCTGCTGCTGCCGGGCATGTACCTGAGGGCGGTGCTGCCGATGGCCACCGATGCGCGCGCCCTGCTGGTGCCGCAGAAGGCGGTGCTGCGCAATGAACGTGGCGAGCCGCTGCTGCGCCTGCTCGACGCAAAGGACCGCGTGGTCGAGCGCCGGGTCAGCACCGGCCAGGTAGTGGGCAACCAGTGGCAGATCACGCAGGGGCTGAAGGCTGGCGATCGGGTGATCGTCAGCAACGGCAGCGCGGTAGCGCTTGGCCAGCAGGTGCAGGCGGTGGCGGCCACCACCGCGCAGCTGGCCGCAATGCCGGCGATCGACCCGACCGGCAACACCGACGAAACGTCGCACTGAGGCCTGCCGCGCATGGTTCGTTTCTTCATCGACCGGCCGATCTTCGCCTGGGTGATCGCCATCGCGGTCAGCCTGCTCGGCCTGCTCGCGATCCTGATCCTGCCGGTGGACCGCTACCCGCAGATCGCCCCACCCACCATCACCATCCGCGCCACCTACACCGGCGCCTCGTCGCAGACCGTGGAAAACGCGGTCACCCAGGTCATCGAGCAGTCCCAGCAGAGCCTGGACCACCTGATGTACATGACCTCCACCAGCGCCTCCGATGGCTCGGCGCAGGTCAACCTGGTGTTTGCCACCGGCACCAATCCGGACACCGCGCAGGTGCAGGTGCAGAACCAGCTGCAGGCGGCGATGGCGACGCTGCCGCAGGCGGTGCAGCAGAACGGCCTGACCATCACCAAGTCCAGTGGTTCGATCTTCGAGGTGCTGTCGTTCACCAGCGAAGACGGCAGCATGGACAACTTCGATGTCGCCAACTTCATGGAAGCGCGCATCGACGACCAGATCAGCCGCGTCAGTGGTGTCGGCAACATCCAGCCGATCGGCCAGGAATACGCCATGCGCATCTGGCTGGACCCGGAGAAGATGCGCCAGTACGCGCTGATGCCGTCGGACATCGAGACCGCACTGCAGGCGCAGAACACCGACGTCTCGGCCGGTGAGCTGGGTGGCCAGCCGGCACTGAAGGGCCAGCAGCTGGACGCCACGGTCACCGCGCGCAGCCGCCTGCACACGCCCGAACAGTTCGCGCGGGTGGTGCTGAAGGCCGATGCCAACGGCAGCGTAGTGCACCTGGGCGACGTGGCGACGATCGGCCTGGGGCCGGAGAGCTACGACAGCATCAGCACCTTCAACGGCAAGCCGTCGGCGTCGCTGGGCATCGAGCTCAACGCCGGCGCCAATGCCATCGCCGTGTCCAAGGCCATCGAGACCCGCCTGCAGCAGTTGCAGAAGTACTGGCCGCACGGCTACACCTACCACGTGGCGTTCACCACCACGCCGTTCGTGACCATCTCGCTGAAGGAAGTGGTGATCACCCTGATCGAGGCGATCATCCTGGTGGTGCTGGTGATGTACCTGTTCCTGCAGAACTGGCGCGCCACCCTGATCCCGACCATCGCGGTGCCGGTGGTGCTGCTGGGCACCTTCGGCGTGCTGGCGGCATTTGGCTATTCGATCAATACCCTGACCATGTTCGCACTGGTGCTGGCCATCGGCCTGCTGGTGGACGATGCCATCGTGGTGGTGGAGAACGTGGAGCGGGTGATGACCTTCGAAGGGCTGGCGCCGAAGCCGGCCACGCTGAAGGCGATGGGCCAGATCACCGGCGCGCTGGTGGGCATCGTGCTGGTGCTGACCGCCGTGTTCCTGCCGATGGCGTTCTTCAGCGGTGTCACCGGCGTGATCTATCGCCAGTTCTCGGTGACGATTGCCGCCGCGATGATCCTGTCGGTGCTGGTGGCGATGACCATCACCCCGGCCCTGTGCGGCAGCATCCTGCACCAGATTCCCAAGGGCGGCCATCCGCATGGCGACCACGGCGGTGAGCCGAGCCTGCTGGGCAAGTGCTTCATCTGGTTCAACCACCGTTTCGAGCGCACCTCCAACGGCCTGCGTCGCCGGGTGGATGGCTTCCTTGGCCGGCGCACGCTGGGCGTGGGGTTCTACCTGGTGCTGAGCGTGGCCACCGGCCTGCTGCTGTGGCACCTGCCGGGCGCGTTCCTGCCCGACGAGGACCAGGGCATGCTCAACGCGCTGGTGAAGCTGCCGGCCGGTGCCACCCTGGAGCAGACCCGCGCGGTGATGGATCGCCTGAGTGCCGCCGCGGTGAAGGACGACGGCGTGCTGTCGATCCAGGCCACCGCCGGTTTCAGTGTCACCGGCAGCGGCCAGAACGTCGGCCAGGCCTTCATCCGCCTGAAGGACTGGGATGACCGCAAGGATGACGCCGACACCATTGCCGCACGGTTGACCGCGGCCATGGCCAGCGTGCCCGATGCGCAGGTGTTCATCACCTCGCCACCGGCCATCCTTGGCCTGGGCGATGCGGGCGGTTTCACCCTGGAACTGCAGGACGAAGGCGGCGCCGGCCATGCCGCCGCCGTGGCCGCGCGCAACACGCTGCTGAAGGAGGCCGCCAGGGATCCGAAGCTGGTCAACGTGCGCTACGCCAGCCTGGAGGACGCGCCGGTGTATGCGGTGAAGGTGGACGACGCCAAGGCGCAGGCCATGGGCGTGAATCCGCAGGACATCAATGACACCTTGAACGCGGCGCTGGGTGGCGACTTCGTCAACAACTTCATCTACAAGGGCCGCATCAAGAAGGTGTTCATCCAGGGCGCCGCCGAAGCGCGCATGCAGCCGCAGGACATCGAGCGCTGGAGCGTGCGCAACCAGGCCGGCCAGATGGTGCCGCTGTCGTCGCTGGTCAGCGCGCACTGGACCAGCGCGCCGGCCGCGCTGCAGCGCTACAACGGCGTGTCGGCGATGGAGATCACCGGCCAGCCCGCGCCGGGCGTCAGTTCCGGCGAGGCGATGGCCGAGATCGCGCGCCTGGCCGACGCGCTGCCGGAAGGCTTCAGCCATGCCTGGTCGGACATGGCCTACCAGGAACAGCTGTCGGGCAATCAGGCGCCGATGCTGTACGCCATCTCGCTGCTGTTCGTGTTCCTGTGCCTGGCCGCGCTGTATGAAAGCTGGGCGGTGCCGTTCGCGGTGATGCTGGCGGTGCCGGTGGGTGTGTTCGGTGCGGTGCTGATGATGAACCTGCGTGGCCTCAACAACGACGTGTACTTCCAGGTCGGCCTGCTGACCACGATTGGCCTGGCGGCCAAGAACGGCATCCTGATCGTCGAGTTCGCCCGCATCCTTGAACAGCAGGGCAGGAGCACCCGCGAGGCGATCCTGCAGGCCGTCTATCTGCGCCTGCGGCCGATCGTGATGACCTCGCTGGCGTTCCTGATGGGTGTGCTGCCGCTGGTGTTCGCCACCGGCGCTGGCTCGGCCGCGCGCCGCTCGCTGGGTACCGGCGTGGCCGGCGGCACGGTCGCCTCGATGGTGCTGGGCATGTTCTTCGTGCCGTTGTTCTACCTGCTCGTGCGCCGCCTGTTCCCGGGCCGCGCGCCTGCCGAAGCCACTGCCCCGGAGGCAAGCCCATGAAGCCGATGCTGCTGCGCGCCATTGCGGCCGCAACGATGACCACCGTGCTGGGTGGCTGCGTGAGCATGGCGCCGCATTACCAGAGGCCCGAGGCGCCGGTGCCGGCACAATTCGGCAATGCCGCCACGGCCGAGGCCGAGCCAGCACTGGCGGTGCCAGCCTGGCGCGAAGTCTTCCTCGAGCCGCGCCTGCAGCAGGTGATCGCGCTGGCGCTGCAGAACAACCGCGACCTGCGCGTGGCCATGCTGCAGGTGGAGAAGGAACGCGCGCAGTACCGCATCCAGCGCGCGGCGCTGCTGCCGTCGGTGGATGCCAGCGGCAGTGTCACCCGCTCGCGGGTAAGTGATGCCAACAGCGAGACCGGTGCCACCCAGGTAACCGAATCTGATGCCGTGCAGGTGGGTATCAGCAGTTGGGAACTGGATCTGTTCGGACGCATCCGCAGCCTGAAGAACGAGGCCCTGCAGAACTGGCTGGCCAGCGCCGAGAACCAGCGCGCCGCGCGCACCAGCCTGGTGGCCGAAGTGGCCACGGCGTGGCTGGCGTTGGCAGCGGACGAGCAGTCACTGGCGTTCACCCGGCAGACCCTGGACAGCCAGCAGCAGACCCTGCAGCGCACCGAGGCCCGCCACGCCCAAGGCCTGGCCTCGGGCCTGGACCTGTCGCAGGTACAGACCAGCGTCGAAGCCGCGCGCGGTGCGCTCGCCAAGCTGCAGACGCAGCAGGCGCAGGATCGCGATGCATTGCAGTTGCTGGTAGGGGCGCCGCTGGATCCGGCCTTGCTGCCAACCGCGCAGGCGCTGGATGGCAGCGTGGCACTGGCGCCGCTGCCGGCCAACCTGCCGTCCAGCGTGCTGCTGCAGCGCCCGGACGTGTTGTCCGCCGAACACGTACTACAGGCGGCCAATGCCGATATCGGTGCCGCGCGCGCTGCATTCTTCCCGACGCTGACCTTGACCGCCAATTACGGCCACAGCTCCACCGCGTTGTCGACGCTGTTCTCGGCCGGCACCCGTGGCTGGTCGTTCGCGCCCAGCATCACCGCGCCGATCTTCCACGCCGGCGCGCTGAAGGCCTCGCTGGATGCCTCGAAGATCGGCAAGGACATCGGCATCGGGCAGTACGAGAAGGCGATCCAGCAGGCCTTCAGTGAAGTAGCCGATGCGCTGGCCACGCGCGATCACTTGACCGTGCAGATGGACGCACAGCGCGCGCGGGTGGCCGCCAACCAGCGCAGCTACACGCTGGCCGATGCGCGTTACCGCACCGGGCTGGACGGCTATCTGCAGGCACTGGATGCGCAACGCAGCCTGTTTGCCGCGCAGCAGGACCTGATCGCGCTGCAGCAGCAGGAGGCGGGCAACCGGGTGACGTTGTTCAAGGTGCTGGGCGGCGGGGCCGACGCACGCTAGCGCGTTCGCCAATGTGGGTGCGTCTTCCGCTCCGGTGCGTGCCGACCTTGGCCGGTACCCACCAGAAGCGGACGGTCCCGCGTTACGCCACGCGGCCGCGGCGCGCGCGCTCCAGGTGCACCAGCAGCAGTGAGATCGCTGCCGGGGTCATGCCCGGAATACGCTGCGCCTGGCCGATGGTCTGCGGGCGCACCCGCTCCAGCTTCTGCAGTGCTTCGGCCGACAGCCCGCGCACGGTCGCATAGTCGAACGCCTCGGCGATCGGCGTGGCCTCATGCCGCTGCTGGCGCTCGATCTCCTCGCGCTGGCGGTCCAGGTAGCCGGCGTACTTCACGCCGATCTCCACCTGCTCGGCCACCTTGGCGTCGGCCACGGCCGGCCCCAGCGATGGCACCTGCATCAGCTGCGCGTAATCCAGCTCGGGGCGCTTGATCAGGTCCAGCACGTTGGTCTCGCGGCTGACCGCCACGCCCAGCGTGTCCTGCACTTCGCGGCCCAGCGCATTGGCCGGGGTCGCCCACAGCGCGCCCAGGCGTGCGCGCTCGGCAGCGACGGCGGCCTGCTTGGTCTCGAACGCACCCCAGCGACGGTCATCCACCAGGCCCATCTCGCGGCCGGTCGGGGTCAGGCGCTGGTCCGCATTGTCCTCGCGCAGCTGCAGGCGGTACTCGGCGCGGCTGGTGAACATGCGGTACGGCTCGTTGGTGCCGTGGGTGATCAGGTCATCCACCAGCACGCCCAGGTAGGCCTCGTCGCGGCGCGGGCACCAGCCGTCCAGCCCGCGCACCTGGCGCGCGGCGTTGAGGCCGGCCAGCAGGCCCTGCGCGGCGGCTTCTTCATAGCCGGTGGTGCCGTTGATCTGGCCGGCGAAGAACAGGCCGTTCACCAGCTTGGTCTCCAGCGACGCCTTCAGCCCGCGCGGATCGAAGAAGTCGTACTCGATGGCGTAGCCGGGGCGGGTGATGTGCGCGTTCTCGAAGCCGCGGATGCTGCGCACCATCTCCAGCTGCACGTCGAAGGGCAGCGAGGTCGAGATGCCGTTGGGGTAGATCTCGACGATGCCCAGGCCTTCGGGTTCGACGAAGATCTGGTGGCTGGCCTTTTCGGCGAAGCGCACCACCTTGTCCTCGATGGACGGGCAGTAGCGCGGGCCGATGCCTTCGATCTGGCCGCTGTACAGCGGCGAGCGGTGCAGCGCGTCGCGGATGATCTGGTGGGTCTGCTCGGTGGTGTGGGTGATCCAGCAGCTGACCTGCTGCGGATGCTCGTCCACCGAGCCGAGGAAGGACATCACCGGCCGCGGCGAATCGCCCGGCTGCTCGTCCATCACGCTGTAGTCCAGCGAGCGGCCATCGATGCGCGGCGGCGTGCCGGTCTTCAGGCGGTCCACCTGGAAAGGACGCTCGCGCAGGCGCGCCGCCAGCGTGGTGGCCGGCGGGTCGCCCATGCGGCCGGCGGCGTACTGGGTCGGGCCGACATGGATCTTGCCGGCCAGGAAGGTGCCGGCGGTCAGCACCACGGCCCCGGCGTCGAAGCGCAGGCCGGTCTGGGTCATGACCCCGCGCACGGCGTCGCCTTCAATGACCAGGTCATCGACCGCGGCCTGGAACACGGTCAGGTTGGCCTGGCCTTCGACAATGGCGCGGATCGCCATGCGATACAGGTTGCGGTCGGCCTGGCAGCGGGTGGCGCGCACGGCCGGGCCCTTGGAGGCGTTGAGCGTGCGCCACTGGATGCCGGCGCGGTCGGCGGCATGCGCCATCGCACCGCCCAGGGCGTCGATTTCCTTGACCAGATGGCCCTTGCCGATGCCGCCGATGGCCGGGTTGCAGCTCATCGCGCCCACTGTTTCGATGTTGTGGGTCAGCAGCAGGGTGCGCACGCCGGTACGGGCCGCGGCCAGCGCGGCTTCGGTGCCGGCGTGGCCACCGCCGATGACGATGACGTCGTAACGATGGAAGGACGGGTTCATGGGGCTGTTCAGCTGGGGGCGGGCGCGGCCGGGGCGGCACCGGGGTGGCGATTTTAGCGCCATTCGGGGCCGCGACGTCGGCGCCGGCCGGCTCCCGTCGAAATCAGCCCTAAAGTTGGCAGGATTTTTGCAGATAACCCAATAGCACCCACCGTGGCTGGCGCCGCAGGCGCCCGTGACCGGAATTGGAACAGGGGCCGGTACAGGCGCACGGTGGGGGAGCAGGGGGCCGGCAGTCGGGGGACTGCCCGGCCCTGTTTTTTGGCGCTATCGGGAGGCCGCCATCCACGCATGGCGTGGATCTACGGAAGCTGCGGCCGCCGGTTGACGACCCCGCAAAACAAACGGCCCCGCACTGCGGGGCCGTCCGCTTTCAGAGGTGCCGACATCCGACAGGGCCGGAACAGGGGGGATCCAGATGTTCCTGTCGGATATCGACGTAGAGCTTTTTGCGGCGGCCCGTGTCGTTTTTGTCACTTTGTGACGCGGGCCGTCACTGGCCCCGTAGAGTGCGGCTTGGACCGTATGAAATGCAAGACGGTTCAGCGCTCAACTGTGCGCTGCGTCCCACGATCCATGTTGCGCCAGGGGGAACCGTTCATTCTTGGCGCACTCGGCGCCGGAGCCGGACGGGCCGGCGGCGGGGGCGCAGAGGGCTGGATGTTCGATTGCGGCGGCCGGCGCATCGAGTCCATGTTCCGCCACGGCGAACCGCCGTTGTACGACGGCCGCGACGGCGGTGGCGGGCGGTTCTCGCCGCCGTTGCCGGGTGGGCGCGGTGGCGGGCGGTGGTTGTGCGGCGGGCGGTAGATCGGGCGCGAGTAATACGGATTGCCATAGCCGCCGTAGTAGCCGCCATAGCCGCCGTAGTACGGGTAGCCGTAGTTGTAGGGATAGCCGGCGGGGTAGCGGTACTCCACCGACGGCGCACCGTGGTAGTAGCTGCCGCTGCGGCCACCGCCGACATAGTCGTAGGTGGTGCAGCCGGTCAGGGCCAGCATCAGGCCACCGGCAAGCATCAGGCGCGTTTTCATGGTGGGTCCCCCCAGAGGACGGGTTGTACAGTGAGCTTCATGCGCAGGCGTTGAATCGGCCCTTAACTTCACTGTCCAGGATGAATGGAGGTGAAGGCTGCCATGCTGGCATGACCTGTGCCGGGGTCGCCAGCAGGGAGCCATACGTTAATCTTGCGTCATGAGCGATTCACTGTTGCCCCGTGCCGATGATGTCCTGGCTGCCGCTGCGCGGATCGCGCCGCACGCCAGCGTGACCCCGGTGCTGCGCTCGCGCACGCTGGATGCGCTGGCCGGCGCGCAGCTGGCGTTCAAGGCCGAGCATCTGCAGCGCGGTGGCGCATTCAAGTTCCGCGGCGCGTGCAATGCGGTGTGGTCGCTGGATGCCGATCGCGCCGGCGCCGGCGTGGTCACCCATTCCTCCGGCAACCACGGCGCCGCCCTGGCCCTGGCCGCGCGCACCCGTGGCATTCCCTGCCACGTGGTGGTGCCCGAAGGTGCAGTGGCGGCCAAGCTGGCCAACATCGCCCGCCATGGCGCCACGCTCTGGCGCTGCCCACCAACCATCGCCGACCGCGAGGCCACCTGCGCCAAAGTGCAGGCTGATACCGGCGCGACCCTGGTCCATCCCTATGCGGACCCGGCGGTGATGGCCGGGCAGGGCACCGCAGCACTGGAGCTGCTGCACAGCGACGGCCCGTTCGACGTGCTGGTGGTGCCGGTGGGCGGCGGTGGCCTGGCCAGCGGCACCGCGCGGGCCCTGCAGCTCGCCAGCCCGCAGACCCGGCTGGTGCTGGCCGAGCCGGCCGGCGCGGACGACACCGCGCGCTCGTTGGCCGCTGGCGAGCGCCAGGCGGCGTTCACCCCGGACACGATCTGCGATGGCCTGCGCACCCTGATCGGCGCGCCCAACTTCGAGCTGCTGCGTGCGGCCAACGCCGAGGTGATCGTGGTCGATGACGCGGCGACGATGGCGGCGATGCGCTTGCTGTGGGAGGTCCTCAAGCAGGTGGTCGAGCCGTCATCGGCGACCGTGCTCGCCGCGGTGCTGGCGCAGCCTCAGCGTTTTGCCGGCCTGCGCGTGGGCCTGGTGCTGTCCGGCGGCAACGTCGACCTGCCCGCACTGCGCTGGGGCGCGCCGTGAGCCGCGACCGGCACCGGCATCGCACTGGCCTGCTGGGCTGGCTGTGGCGGTTGTTTGTCCTGCTGGTGATCTGGCTGCTGGGCGTGACTGCCTGGATCGTCTGGGTCGGCGAGCGTGACCAGGCGGCCAAGGCCGACGCCATCATCGTGCTCGGTGCGGCGGCCTATGACGCCAAGCCGTCGCCGGTATTCGAAGAACGCATCCGTCATGGGCTGGATCTCTATGAGGCCCAGTTCGCGCCGCTGCTGATCTTCACCGGCGGCTATGGTGGTACCGGCGCGCGCTTTTCCGAGTCACAGGTGGCGCGGCGCTATGCGCTCAAGCACGGCGTGCCGGACGATGCGATCCTGATCGAGACTGCCTCGCGCAACACCGTGCAGAACCTGGTGGAAGCCAAGCGGCTGATGGACCAGCGCAACCTGCACCGGGTGATCATCGTCAGCGACCCGCTGCACATGGCGCGCGCGCTGCGCCTGAGCAAGGCGCTGGGCATCGATGCACTGGCCTCGTCCACGCCCAGCACGCGCTTCCGCAGCTTCCACACCAGCTGGCGCTTCCTGGTGCAGGAAATCTATTTCTTCCACCGCGACCTGGTGCGGCCGCCGCTGAGTTCGCCGGCCAACACCTGAGGCGGAAACCTGATTTGGGCGGGTGCCATGCGGTAGTGCGCGCGATCCAACGGCGCCGTGCCCTGGTCGATCGCGTGCTGCAGGGTGCGGCAGTCCTGCCACAGGTCCACCAGTTCTTCCAGGCGCAGCAGCAGGCTGGCCAGCTGCAGGTGCTGCAGGTCGCGGTGGTCAAGGACGGGCAGATCGTGCTCTCCGAAGCCTACGGCCTGGCCAACGTCGAGAACGGCGTGCTTGCCTCGCGGGACACCCGCTTCCCGCTCAATTCGGCCACCAAGGCGTTTACCGGCGTGGC
>NZ_JBHHMJ010000805.1:0-325 GCF_042136455.1 Stenotrophomonas sp. 3diitr2024 | reverse complement strand
TGTTGAGGGCATGCACGCCGTTGGCGTACGTCTTGGACAGCGAATCGATCTTCAGCATGCGACGTACACCTTTCCATGGGCAATGTCTGCGCGTTATCCGCGCAACCGCGTCCGTGCGGCGCGCGGTCGCGCTGCCCACCGCCAGTGCGTAGGGCGCCGCGCCCTGGCTCAGGAACACCAGCACTTCCGGCTGGTAACCCAGACGCAGCGTCGGCGCGGTGCTGGTGCTGGCCACGCTGGTGGCCGAGACCCTGCGCTGGCGGCAGCGTGGGCAGCCCAGTGCAGTGATCGCCAACCTGGTGTCGCGCATCCGCGCCTGGTGGGT
>NZ_JBHHMJ010000804.1:0-6080 GCF_042136455.1 Stenotrophomonas sp. 3diitr2024 | reverse complement strand
CATCCAGCGATCAATGATCGCTGGATGGCACGCCGGGACCCTGCATCCGTGCAAAGAAAAACGCCTGCAGATCGATGATCTGCAGGCGCTTCTTTGTATCTGGCGGAGTGAGAGGGATTCGAACCCTCGATAGAGCTTTTGACCCTATACTCCCTTAGCAGGGGAGCCCCTTCGGCCACTCGGGCATCACTCCGGGGTTTTCTCCGCGTCTGGTGCGTTGCACCTCAGCGGGGCGTGAATCATAACGTTAATCAAGTGCGAAGGTAAAGCGTTATTCGGCAGAATTTTCGCTACCGGTGCCACCGGCTTCATCACCACGCTGGATGCGCTGATAGATCTCTTCGCGATGCACAGCGACGTCCTTCGGCGCGGTGATGCCGATACGCACCTGGTTACCCTTGACGCCAAGCACGGTGACGCTCACCGAGTCTCCGATCATCAGGGTTTCGCCGACGCGGCGAGTCAGGATCAACATTTTTGTAAGTCTCCATGGAACCGTGTGGAAGGGTATCCCCCACCGGCTTGACGCTCCGTCAAGAAGCGCTACCACGACAAAGGGAAAAGATTCGCAATGGTACCGTCAGCCGTCCCGCTCCTACAAGGAGGGGGACGGCCAGGTTCATCACAGGCGGGGGCTGACCCATTCGACGACTGCAGCCAGCGCAGTGGCAAGGGCGGGCCCGTCCTCGCCACCACCCTGGGCGAGGTCCGGGCGTCCGCCGCCCTTGCCCCCGATCTGACCGGCGATATGGGACAACAGTTCCCCGGCCTTGACCTTGCCCATTGCGCTGCCGTTCACGCCTGCGACCAGGGCGGCCTTGCCGTCCTGGGCGCCGGCCAGCACGATCACCGCGTCGCCCAGCTGCTGCTTGAGGCGGTCCATGGCGTCACGCAAGGCCTTGGCGTCGAAGCCCTCCAGGCGGGCGGCCAGCACCTTCACGCCAGCAACCTCGACGGCCTGGCCGGACAGGTCGGCCGTGGCACCCGCAGCAACCTTGGCCTTCACGCCTTCCAGTTCGCGCTCCAGCTGCTTCTGGCGCTGGCCGAGGGCACGGATCTTCTCGACCACGTCGGCAGCGCTGCCACCGAGCAGCTCAGCGGCCTCGGCCAGGCGGGCCTCTTCGGCGTCCACGTAGTCCAGCGCGCCCTGGCCGGTGACGGCCTCGATGCGGCGCACGCCCGCGGAGACGCCACCCTCGGAGGTGATCTTGAACAGGCCGATGTCGCCGGTACGGTTGACGTGGGTGCCACCGCACAGCTCGGTGGAGTAGTCACCCATCTTCAGCACGCGCACCTGCTCACCGTACTTCTCACCGAACAGGGCCATCGCGCCGAAGTCCAGCGCTTCCTGCATGCCCATGGTGTGCACTTCGGCGGCGTTGTTGGCACGCACCTGCTGGTTGACCTTGCGCTCGATCACCGCCAGTTCGTCGGCACTGATCGGCTGGAAGTGCGAGAAGTCGAAGCGCAGGCGGTCCGGCGCGACCAGCGAGCCCTTCTGCTGCACGTGGGTGCCCAGCACTTCGCGCAGCGCGGCGTGCAGCAGGTGGGTGGCCGAGTGGTTGAGGATGGTGGCACCACGGCGCTCGCCATCGACCTGGCCGGACAGCACATCGCCGACCTTCAGGCCGCCTTCGGACAGGGTGCCGACATGGCCATGGAACTGGCCGGCGAACTTCTGGGTGTCTTCCACCACCAGGCGCACGCCGTTGCCGGTCAGCACGCCGGTGTCGCCGACCTGGCCGCCGGACTCGGCGTAGAACGGGGTCTGGTTGGTGATGACGATGACTGCGTCACCCGCATCGGCCGACTGCACCGGACGACCGTCCTTGAGCAGGGCCAGCACGCTCAGGCCGTCGGCCTGCAGGCGGTCATAGCCCAGGAACTGGGTCGGGCTGAGGGTCGCCACCAGCTCGGCCGGCAGGGTCACGCCGCCACCGAACTTGCCGGCCGCGCGCGCGGTCTCGCGCTGCTGCTCCATCGCGGCATCGAAGCCGGCGATGTCGACGGTCAGGTCGCGCTCGCGGGCGATGTCCTGGGTCAGGTCGAGCGGGAAGCCATAGGTGTCATACAGGCGGAAGGCGTCAACGCCCGGGATCACGCCATTGCTGGCCTTGCCGGCCACGTCCTCGAAGATCTTCATGCCGGCATCGAGGGTTTCGGCGAAACGCTCTTCCTCGGCCTGCAGCGCACGGGTGACAGTGTCCACCGCAGCCGGCAGTTCCGGATAGGCCTCGCCCATCTGCTCGACCAGCGTCGGCACCAGCTTGCTGAAGAACGGCTGGCGCACGCCCAGCATCCAGCCGTGGCGCAGGGCGCGGCGGATGATACGGCGCAGCACGTAACCCCGGCCTTCGTTGGACGGCAGCACGCCGTCGACGATCAGGAACGAGCAGGCGCGGATGTGGTCGGCAATCACGCGCAGCGACTTGTTCTCCAGGTCGGCGGTGCCGGTCAGCTCGGAGGCCTTGCGGATCAGCGCCTGGAACAGGTCGATCTCATAGTTGGTGTGCACGTGCTGCAGGATCGCCGCCAGGCGCTCCAGGCCCATGCCGGTATCCACGCACGGCGCCGGCAGTGGCACCAGGGTGCCGTCGGGCTGGCGGTCGAACTGCATGAACACCAGGTTCCAGATTTCGATGAAGCGGTCGCCGTCTTCATCCGGGGAACCCGGGGGGCCACCGGCGATATGGTCACCGTGGTCGTAGAAGATCTCGGTGCACGGGCCGCACGGGCCGGTGTCGGCCATCTGCCAGAAGTTGTCCGAGGCAAACGGTGCGCCCTTGTTGTCGCCGATGCGCACGATGCGCTCTTCCGGTACGCCGACCATGTCGCGCCACAGCTCGTAGGCTTCGTCATCGGTCTGGTAGACGGTGACCAACAGGCGTTCAGCCGGCAGCTTCCAGACCTGGGTCAGCAGTTCCCAGGCCCAGGCGATCGCGTCCTTCTTGAAGTAGTCGCCGAACGACCAGTTGCCCAGCATTTCGAAGAAGGTGTGGTGGCGTGCGGTGTAGCCGACCTGGTCGAGATCGTTGTGCTTGCCGCCCGCGCGCAGGCAGCGCTGCACGTCGGCCGCGCGCACGTAGCTACGCTTCTCCGCGCCAAGGAACACGTCCTTGAACTGCACCATGCCGGAGTTGGTGAACAGCAGGGTCGGATCATTGCCCGGCACCAGCGGCGCCGAGGGCACGATGGTGTGGCCTTTGCCCTTGAAGAATTCAAGGAAGTCGCTGCGGATCTGGGATGTCGTGAATTTGGCGGATGCGTTCATTGGGGGCTGGCAGTCTGCGGGCCGGCGGACCCGGACCACCGGCCGTGTTGGCCAGGGTCGCGAGGGAGCGCCGAAAACCTAAAGGGTATCAGGCCCGGCGCCGCCAGTCTCAGTCATCCGGGTCGTAGCGGGTCGCACGGCGGATGCTGTCGCCGTCGAAGCCCCGTCGGGCCAGCAGATCGGCGGCCTTGCGCCGCTGCGTCAGGTCCTGCGGACCGGCCTCGCCAAAGCGCCGGCGGACCAGATCACGGGCATTTTCCTGCCAGTCGCCATCGTAACTGTCCATCGCCGCGGCAATCGCGGCACTGTCCAGGCCATGGGTGCCCAGCTCGGCGCGGACATGGATCGGGCCATAACCCGTATTGGCGCGCATCCGCACCAGGTTCTCGGCAAAACGGGTGTCGTCCTGCCAGCCCGCTTCGGTCAGCTTGGCGACAGCGGCCTGCGCGGCTTCGTCTTCGATGCCACGGGCGGTCAGCTTGCGGGTGAGTTCCTTGCGCGAGTGCTCGCGGCGGACCAGCAGGCCCAGCGCCCGTTGTACGGGAGTCTGCTCACGCTGCCGGCGCTTGCGGCCGGTAGGAATGTCTTCGGCGTCGGACATCGATGCTCCAAGGGTGGCGCCGTCCTTGGCGCCCTGCCCATCCCTGGGCGATTCGAACCTGCGGGACAGGGCGACGTCACTGACGGCGCCGCCCTGCCCCACAGCAAGCCTTACTCGTCGTCGCCTTCGTCGTCGCCTTCCTCGCGGGCCGCTTCGGCCGGCTGGAATTTCTCACGCAGCTCGGCCTCGAGCTTGGCGGCGACGGTCGGGTTGTCGCGCAGGTAGCCGCGGGCATTGTCCTTGCCCTGGCCAATGCGCTCTTCACCGTAGCTGTACCAGGCGCCGGCCTTCTCGACCAGCTTGGCATCCACGCCCATGTCGATCAGTTCGCCCTCGCGGCTGATGCCTTCGCCGTACAGGATCTCGGTGATGACCTGCTTGAACGGAGGCGCCAGCTTGTTCTTGACGACCTTGATCTTGGTCTGGTTGCCGATGATCTCATCGCCCTTCTTGATCGCACCGATACGGCGGATGTCCAGGCGGACCGAGGCGTAGAACTTCAGCGCGTTGCCGCCGGTGGTGGTTTCCGGGCTCTGGCCCGGCATCATCACGCCGATCTTCATGCGCAGCTGGTTGATGAAGATCACCAGGGTGTTCGAACGCTTGATGTTGCCGGTCAGCTTGCGCAGCGCCTGGCTCATCAGGCGGGCCTGCAGACCCGGCAGCTGGTCACCCATTTCGCCTTCGATTTCGGCCTTCGGGGTCAGCGCGGCGACCGAGTCGACCACCAGGATGTCAACCGAGCCCGAACGGACCAGCATGTCGGCGATTTCCAGCGCCTGCTCACCGGTGTCCGGCTGCGACAACAGCAGGTCGTCCACGTTCACGCCCAGCTTCGCGGCGTAGATCGGGTCAAGCGCGTGCTCGGCATCGATGAAGGCCGCGGTACCGCCCATCTTCTGGCATTCGGCGATGGCCTGCAGAGTCAGGGTGGTCTTGCCCGAGGATTCCGGCCCGTAGATCTCAACGACACGGCCCTTCGGCAGACCGCCAATGCCCAGTGCGATGTCGAGCATCAGCGAACCGGTCGGGATGGCTTCGACGGGCTCGACCACGCGGTCGCCCATGCGCATCACCGAGCCCTTGCCGAACTGCTTCTCGATCTGGCCCAGAGCAGCAGCCAAGGCGCGCTTCTTGTTCTCGTCCATCGTATTGGTCCTTGCAGAGGTCATGTCGTTGGGGGTGCTGTCTTTGGGGGTCTTCTTTGCCATGGGTTCACTTTAAGTCGGACGTATCGCACAGGCTGAGATTCTGCCCGGCGCTCTGAAAAGAATTATCGGACATCCGTACCAACCTCAGTGGAACCAGAGAATCGCCACAAAAGACCGCGGGGTAATGCACCATGGAGCGGGTCAACGATTGGGCCGAAGCAGGCCGCAATAGAGGCCTTCGATCGCAAAATCCTGGTCCGGCAGCACCTCGATCGGCTTGTAATCAGGATTGCGCGGCAGCAGGCGGATGCGGTCCTTGGCGATCTTCAGCAGCTTGACGGTGATCTCGTCATCGATGCGGGCCACCACGATCTGCCCGGAACGGGCGTCGCGGGTGCGGTGCACGCCGATCAGGTCACCGTCGAAGATGCCCTCATCGATCATCGAGTCGCCCTGCACTTTCAGCAGGTAGTCCGGCGCCGGCGAGAAGAACACCCGGTCCAGCACCACGAAATCGTCGGAGCCGATGTCGGCACCGATCGGCAAGCCGGCAGCGACCCGGCCCAGCACCGGCAAGCGCAGCACGCTGTCCGGAAGGCCCGGCTCGGCCAGCTTTTCGACCGGCGGTGCCTGCACCAGGCGGATGCCGCGAGCCTGGCCCGGGATGCGACGGATCGCACCGGCCTGCTCCAGGGCTTCCAGGTGGTACTGGGCCGCACGCACCCCCTTGAAGCCGAACGCGCGTGCGATTTCAGTCTGCGACGGCGGTGCGCCTTCGCTCTCGATACGCTCGGCGATCAACTGCAGGATCGCCTGCTGGGTGTCGGTCAGGTCCATGGTTAGTAGTATTACTACTAACGCACACAACTGCAAGTGCCGGGTACGACAAACAGGTGATGGGATCTGTAGTGCCGAGCCATGCTCGGCAGTTGGGCCAATGGCCGGGCGGCAAAGGCAAAAGCAAGAGCAGCCGACCAGCGGTCGGCCCTACAGGGATCGCGCAGCGATTCCACGGTTCCGATGGGGAACCGCTGCGGCAAGCACACTATGTGTGCTT
>NZ_JBHHMJ010000798.1:0-3113 GCF_042136455.1 Stenotrophomonas sp. 3diitr2024 | reverse complement strand
CAGCACGTGCGCAAGAACGTGGCTGCGAACCGCTTCGAGTCGGTCTGAGCTAACGGCCCATTGCACTGCCCCAGCCTTTCGGCGGGGTGGGCATTCTACCCTACTTTGCCTGGCCGGGTGAAACCCTGGTGCGTCGAGGTTGCCAGCCAGCGGCCGGCACTACCACGTTGCGGCAGGGGTCACCCCTGCCCCGCTACAATCGGTGCCATGCACGTCTACCTGCAACATCCCGACGCCGGTGCGCAGGCACCACGTTTCCTGCGCCTGAGCCTGCAGCCGGACCTGTTCGGCGGCTGGGAGCTGCTGCGCGAGAGCGGCCGCGTCGGCAGCCGCTCGCAGCTGCGGCGCGAGCTGTTCCTGCAGGCCGACGACGCCCGCCACGCCTTCGAGAAGGCCCGCGATGCCGAACTGCATCGCGGCTTCCAGATCCTTTCGCACGGCGACTGACGCCGCTGCTCCTCCCGTCCAAGGAATGCCCATCGTGACCAGCTCTCTCCGCAACGATCGCCTGCTGCGCGCCCTGCGCCGCGAACCGGTGGACTGCACCCCCGTCTGGCTGATGCGCCAGGCCGGCCGCTACCTGCCGGAATACCGCGCGACCCGGGCCAAGGCCGGTAGCTTCCTGGCCATGGCCAAGACCCCGGAGATCGCCTGCGAAGTCACCCTGCAGCCGCTGCGCCGGTTCCCCCTGGACGCAGCCATCCTGTTCTCGGACATCCTCACCATTCCCGATGCGATGGGCCTGGAGCTGTACTTCGTCGAAGGCGAAGGCCCGAAGTTCCGCCATCCGGTGCGTGATGAAGCGGCCATCGCCAAGCTGGCGGTGCCGGACATGGAGCAGGACCTGGGCTACGTGATGGATGCGGTACGCCTGATCCGCCGCGAGCTGGACGGCCAGGTGCCGCTGATCGGCTTCTCCGGCAGCCCCTGGACGCTGGCCTGCTACATGGTGGAAGGCGGCGGCAGCAAGGATTTCGCACGCATCAAGGCGATGGCGCTGAACCATCCGCAGGCGCTGCACCGCCTGCTGGAGGTCACCACCGAAGCGGTGATCGCCTACCTCGGTGCGCAACGCGCGGCCGGTGCGCAGGCGCTGCAGGTGTTCGACACCTGGGGTGGCGTGCTGTCCCCGGCGATGTACCGCGAGTTCTCGCTGCGTTACCTGCAGCGGATTGCACAGGGCCTGGATCGCGGCGAAGGCAGCGAGCGCACGCCGCTGATCCTGTTCGGCAAGGGCACCGGCCTGCACCTGGAAGCACTGTCGCAGACCGGCGCCGATGCACTTGGCCTGGACTGGACGCTGGACCTGGACGAAGCAATGCGCCGCACCGGTGGTCGCGTCGCGCTGCAGGGCAACCTCGACCCGACCACGCTGTACGCCTCGCCGGATGCGATCGCCACGGCCGCAGCGCGCGTGCTCGACACCTATGCCGCCGGCAACGGCGGCTCGCGCGAAGGCCATGTGTTCAACCTCGGCCACGGCATGTCGCCGGACATGGACCCGGCGCACGTGCAGGTCCTGGTCGACGCGGTGCACGCGCACAGCCAACGCTAAGCATTCCGCATGCCATCACGGCGCGATGTTGATCGCGCCGTGACCCGCAGTGCGCGATCATGGCGGCCCCCACGCTGCACCGGCCACACCCCATGTCCACATCGCCATCGACCTACAACCGCCAGCGTCCCCTGCTGTGGCTGGTGTCCCTGGCGATCTTCATGCAGATGCTGGACTCGACCATCGTCAACACGGCGTTGCCGGCGATGGCCGCCAGCCTGGGCGAGAGCCCGCTGCAGATGCAGTCGGTGGTGTTCAGCTATGCGCTGGCGGTCGCCACCTTCATTCCCGCCTCGGGCTGGATCGCCGACCGCTATGGCACCCGGCGCACCTTCCTGGTGGCGATCATCCTGTTCACCCTCGGCTCGCTGGCCTGCGCGTTGGCCCAGCACCTGCACCAGCTGGTCGGCGCGCGCGTGCTGCAGGGCATCGGCGGTGCGATGCTGCTGCCGGTCGGTCGGCTGGCGGTGATGCGCTCGGTGCCGCGCGAGGATTTCCTGCGCGCGATGAGCTTCATCGCCATCCCCGCGCTGGTCGGCCCGCTGATCGGCCCGACGCTGGGCGGCTGGCTGGTCGAGATCGCCTCATGGCACTGGGTGTTCCTGATCAACCTGCCGATCGGCGTGATCGGTTTCATCGCCGCGATGAAGATCATGCCCGACCATTACGCCAGCCATCGCACCCGTTTCGACCTGCGCGGCTACATCATGCTGGCCTTTGCGATGGTGGTGCTGTCGCTGGCCTTGGACGGCATCTCCGGACTCGGCACCCCACACGCGCTGGTGATGCTGATGACGGTCGCGGGCCTGGCTGCGCTGGTGGGCTACTGGCTGCATGCCGCCAATTCCACCGCACCCTTGTTCTCGCTGGCCCTGTTCCGCGTACCCAGCTACCGCATCGGCATCCTCGGCAACCTGTTCTCGCGCATCGGCAGCAGTGCCATGCCGATGCTGATCCCGCTGCTGCTGCAGGTCGGCCTCGGCCTCGGCCCGATGAACGCCGGCCTGATGATGGTGCCCGTAGCGGCGGCTGGCATGGTGTCGAAGAAACTGGCAGTGAAGCTGGTCGAACGTTACGGCTACCGCCGCGTGCTGATGACCAACACCGTGCTGGTGGGGCTGGCAATGGCCAGCTTCATCCTGATGACACCTGGCCAGCACCTGGCCTGGCGCCTGGTGCAGCTTGCGTTCTTCGGCGCGGTCAATTCACTGCAGTTCACCGTGATGAACACCGTGACGCTGCGCGACCTTGACCGCGAATTCGCCAGTTCCGGCAACAGCCTGCTGTCGATGGTGATGATGCTGGCCGCCGGTTTCGGCGCTGCGGCGGCCGGCAGCCTGCTGGCCGCGTTCGGCAATCACCTGGACAGCAACAGCGCGACCGCCGCGCTGCATGCCACATTCCTGTGCGTGGGCGCGATCACCCTGACCTCGACGATGATCTTCTGGCAGCTGCCTGACACCAAGCCCGAACCGCGGCAGGTCGAGCACGTCGCGGAGTGAGGGTGGTTCGGCAGGGCCTGCGGCCCTGCCCCCGCAGAGACCGAAGCAACAGCAAC
>NZ_JBHHMJ010000797.1:0-39158 GCF_042136455.1 Stenotrophomonas sp. 3diitr2024 | reverse complement strand
ACGACGCCGGCCCTGTGCCGGCGTCGTCGTATCCGGATGCCACGCATACGCGCGCGCTTCACGCAGGCGGTGGGATAACGACGCATGCTGCCCCCGGAGATCGACGATGTCCGCCACGCCGCAGTCCGCTCCTGCTCCCGTCCGCGCCTCACGGCACCCTCTCGTTACCGTGCTGTCGCTGCTGCTGGTCGTGCTCGGCCTGGTCATCGGCGGGCTCGGCGCGTGGCTGCTCAGCCTGGGCGGGTCTGCGTACTACGCCATCGCCGGGGCCGGCCTTCTGGCCAGTGGCCTGTTGTTGTTCGGCAATCGCCGCAGCGGCGCGCTGCTGTATGCGCTGGTGTTCGTCGGCACGCTGCTGTGGACCTGGTGGGAATCGGGCAGCGACTACTGGCGCTGGGTGCCGCGGCTGGGCCTGGTGACCGCGCTCGGCATCGTGCTGGCGCTGCTCGCGCCGACCCTTCGCGAACCGGTTTCAAAGCGCCTGTCGCGCAGCGTGGCGGGCGTCCTGATGCTGGTGTTCGTCGCTGCCTTCGGGTTGGCGTTCGCGCCGCATGGTGAAGTGGACGGGCACCAGCCGTTCCCGGAAGGCGCGGCCAGCGCCGGACTGGAACCCACGCGGGATACCACCGGCCTGCAACCGGCCGACCAGCCGGCCGAGGGAGACTGGCCGGCGTGGGGCCGCAGCAATGCAGGCACCCGCTATTCGCCGCTGCAGCAGATCACCCCGGCCAACGTGGCCACGTTGCAGCTGGCCTGGCAGTTCCGCACCGGTGACCTGCCGAAGAAGCGCTGGGGTGCGGAAACCACGCCGCTGAAGATCGGCGACCGTCTGTACCTGTGCACTGCCCGTAACCGCCTGATAGCGCTCGACGCCGCCAGTGGCAAGGAAGTGTGGCGCTTCGATCCGAAGGTGAAGGACGCCTCGATCCCGTACACCGCGGCCTGCCGTGGTGTGAGCTACTACGAGCAACCGGCAGCGCCGATCCTGGCCGATGCCACCCTGGCCGATGCCGCGGCCGATCTGGCGTTGCCCGAGCCGCCACCCAGCGTAAGCCGCAGCGCTGCACCGGGCAGTCGTCCGGCGTGCTGGGCGCGCATCATCGAAGGCACGCTGGACGGGCGCATCATTGCAGTGGATGCAGATAGCGGCCGTCCCTGCGCGAACTTCGGCAACAACGGCCAGGTCGACATCACCCTCGGCATGGGTGAGGTGCCACCCGGCTACGTGTCGATCACCTCGCCCCCGGCCATCGTGCGCGGCGTGATCGTCACCGGCCACCAGGTGCTGGATGGTCAGCGCCGCGACGCGCCATCGGGCGTGATCCAGGCCTACGACGCGATCACCGGCAAGCTGCGCTGGGCGTGGGACATGGACCAGCCCGAGCGCAGCGGCCTGCCGCCGCATGGGCAGACCTACACGCGCGGCACGCCGAACATGTGGACCACCGCGACCGGTGATGAGGCGCTGGGGCTGGTCTATCTGCCGCTGGGCAATTCTGCGGGCGACTACTGGAGTGGCTCGCGTACGGAAAACCAGAACCGCTATGCGACGTCGCTGGTGGCGATCGATGTGGCCACCGGCAAGCCGGCGTGGCATTTCCAGGCCGTGCGCAAGGACGTGTGGGACTACGACCTGGGTTCGCAGGCCAGCCTGATCGATTACCCGACGGCGGCAGGCAAGGTGCCGGCACTCCTGCTGCCGACCAAGCAGGGTGATCTCTACATCCTCGACCGCCGCAACGGCCAGCTGCTGACCGCTGCCGAAGAGCGCAAGGTGCCGGTCGGCGGTGTCGAACCGGAACAGCGCTCACCCACGCAGCTGTTCTCGCTGTACCACACGCTGCGCCGCGAGCATGACCTGACCGAGCGCGACATGTGGGGCATCACCCCGATCGACCAGCTGATCTGCCGCATCCAGTTCCGCAAGGCCTATTACGAAGGCTTCTACACGCCGCCGAGCAGTGATCGCCATTCCATCGAATACCCCGGCTACAACGGCGGTTCGGATTGGGGCAGTGTGTCCATCGATACGCGCCGCGGCGTGATCGTGGCCAACTACAACGACATGCCCAACTACAACCGGCTGGTGCCACGTGCCGAAGCCGACCGCCTGGGCTGGCTGCCGCGCGAGAAGATCCGTGCCGACAGGGGTGGTGGCGAGGGGGCCGGCGATCCGCAGGTGGGAACGCCGTATGGCATCCAGGTCAACGCTGGCTGGCGGCTGCCGTTCACGGGTCTGCTGTGCAAGCAGCCTCCCTACGGCGGCATCCGTGCCATCGACCTGCGCACCGGCAAGCTGTTGTGGGATCGTCCGTTTGGCAGTGCGCGCGGCAATGGGCCGTTCGGCATCCGTTCCGGCCTGCCGATCGAGATCGGCACGCCGAACAACGGCGGTTCGGTGATCACCGCCAGCGGCCTGATCTTCATCGCCGCTGCCACCGATGACCTGCTGCGTGCCATTGACCTGAAGACCGGCAAGGAACTGTGGCATGCCAAGCTGCCCGCGGGCGGCCAGGCCAATCCGATGGTGTACGAGCAGGGCGGGCGCCAGTACGTAGTGATCATGGCCGGCGGCCACCATTTCATGGAAACCCCGAACGGCGATTATGTGATGGCGTTTGCGTTGCCCAGGTAACCGCAATGGGGGCGATGATCCACCCCCATTGCATGACGCTGGATCACACCGTCACCACCACCTTGCCGATCTGCTCGTTCGATTCCAGGTAACGGTGTGCCTCCTGGATCTGCGCAAACGGGAACACCTTGGCAATCTTCGGCGCCAGCGTGCCCTTGTCCAGGCCATCGACGATGAACGCCTTGGCGCGGGCCAGTGCGGCATCGTCAGAAACGATTTCCGAGTACAGATAGCCCTTCAGCGTCAGCGACTTGCCCAGCACGTTGAACAGCGGGAACGGCGTGGGTTCGCTGCTCAGCGCGCCGTACTCCAGCAGGATGCCGGCACGGGCCATCGCTTCGGTGAGCGGCACGAACTGCGGGCCACCGATCGGATCGAACACCACACGGGCACCGGCACCGCCGGTGATGCGCGCCACTTCGGTCACCAGATCCTGCTCCTGGGTGGCGATGACGTGGGCGGCACCGGCATCGAGCAGGGCTTGGCGCTTGCCCGGGCCACGGGTGACCGCGATCGGCGTGGCGCCTACTGCATTGGCGATCTGGATGGCGGCCAGGCCGACGCTGCTGCTGGCGGCGGTAATGATGACGAAATCCCCGGCGGCCAGATGAGCCTGTTCCAGCAGCGCGCCCCAGGCGGTGACGTACTGCATCCACACCGCGGCCGCCGTTTCAAAGTCCAACGCCTGTGGGTGCTTGACCACCAGTCGTGCCGGCACGTTGGCCAGCTCGCCATAGGTGCCCCAGCGCGCGATGTCCAGTGGCGGTATCACGCTGACCGCATCGCCAGCAGTGAAGCCGCTCACCGCACTGCCGACCGCTTCGATCACGCCAGCGGCCTCATAGCCCAGCCGGCTGGGGAACTGCGCTTCCTGCAGATAGGCGCCGTTGCGGAACATCACCTCGGCGCGGTTCAGGCCGATTGCCTTCACCCGGATCTGGACTTCGTCAGGGGCGGGGGCGGGAACGTCGATATCGTCGATGCGCAGCACATCGGCACTGCCATATTCGTGGATGCGGACAATCTGGCTCATGGGGGCTCCGAGGAAGGGCCGACGAGGGCGTCGGCGAAAGGGTCACGGCTACTGTGCGCGTAGTCTGCATCCAGAATAAGGGGTAATCTGGTGTTTCATTGAAGAACAATTGTTTGCAATGGACCTGATCGCTCCCCTGCGGACCTTCGCCAAGGTGGCCGAGGTCGGCTCCTTCGCCGCCGCTGCCGAGGCACTGGACCTGTCGCCGCAGCTGGTCGGCAAGCATATCCAGGCGCTGGAGCAGCACCTGGGCATGCGCCTGCTCAACCGCACCACGCGCAAGCAGAGCCTGACCGACTTCGGCCAGGCCTACCTTGCGCGGGCGCGGGTGATCCTGGAGGAAGTGGAGGGCGCCGAGCAATTGGCGGAAGTGGCGCGTGGACGGCCGATGGGGCGCCTGCGCATCAGCGCGCCGGTCACCTTCGGCGTGCACGCACTCGGCCCGGCGGTGGTGGCTTACATGCAGCAGTACCCGGATGTGCAGGTCGATCTGAATCTGTCCAACAGCCTGGTGGACATCGTCGAGGACGGCTACGACCTGGTGTTCCGTACCGGTGACCTGGCCGACAGCGGGCTGGTGGCGCGACGGCTGGGGCCGTATCCGCTCGTCCTATGTGCCTCGCCGGACTACCTGGCTTCGCGCCCGGCCATCACCCATCCCAATGACCTGAGCCGCCACGAGTGCCTGGGCTTCGCGCATTCGATCATCCGCACACGCTGGAGTTTCCGCGATGCCGATGGCAGCGTGCTGACCGTGCCGGTGTCCAGTCGCTTCATGGTCAACCAGGCCGAGCCGCTGCTGACAGCGGCCGTGGGTGGGCTGGGATTGATCCTGCAGCCCTACGAAATGCTTGCCGCTGCGCTGGCGCGTGGTGAACTGGTGGAAGTGCTGCCGGACCATGTGCCGGTATCGACGTGGATCAACCTGGTGTATCCGCGCGACCGCCAGCTGACGCCCAAGCTGCGCAGCTTCCTGGACTTCTGCGTGGCGCGTTTCACAGAGCAGACGATGGCAAGGCGATAGCGTGGCATCGATCAGCATTCCTGTGCTCCCATGCGAAGGACTCGCCCCGTGATGTCTCTCCCGTTGCCGCAGCATGCCGCCCGCGTCCTGCTGCTGGCGTCATTTTCCAGCGCCAGCGTGCTTGCGCAGCAGACGCCTGCGCAGGCGTTGGCCGAGTGGGAGGTGCAGGGGCGCGCGGATGGCCTGGCGCGACCTGATACTGAATGCCAGGATTTCCTGCAGGCAATGGGCCGGAAGCCTCCGGAACTGCAGTATGTAAGCTGCAGCCAGGATGACGTGTCCTACATCAAGCCGATGGAGGCCCACTATCGTGTTTCAGGCGCGCAAGCGGCGCAGGTCGAAGCCTATCTGCACACGGCATTCGGCCTGCCTGCATTGCGCTACGTCTGTTGTGGCTGGAGCAACGGCGCACCCTACTACTGGCGCGAAGGTCCGGATGCGGTGAGGTATCAGATCGGCATGGGGGTGGAATCGCTGCCGTACGAACGGGGCCAATGGCATAGCATCGAGGCATTCAACGTCACCGTCGAGGTGGTGCGGCAGCGTCCCTAGCGTGGATGCGGCGGGCCGATCCATCGTCTAGGATGCGCCCAGGGATACCCGCAAAGGAATTGCCATGAGGGCTGTTGGACGCCTGTTTCTCTGCAATGCGCTGGCCTGTTTGGTCCTGGTGACCGCCTCGGCATTTCCGGCAGTTGGCGCAGCATCTTCCGAGCGCGAACATCCACGCGCGCGGGATGCCATCGATGACTGGCTTGCCGCCTTCAATGCGGGCAGCCTCGAGGGGTTGCAGGCATTCGCCGACAGATATGCCAAGCAGGAGGGCAGCACGCCCAAGGACTATCTCGAGTTCCGCGAGAGCACGGGCCCGCTGAGCGTTCTGGAAACACTCGAGCGCGCGCCCAGCCAGGCGAAGCTGCTGGTGATGGGCCAGCTGAGCGAACGTGCGATGTGGGTGACGGCGGTCATGGACCCGGCCAACCCATCGCACGTGAAGCAGTTCCAGATCGAGGGCACTGAAACGCCGGACAAATACAAGCCGGCACGGGTTGCATTGCCTGCGCTGATGGCTGATGCCGCGGCAAGGCTGGAGGCGCTGCGGGCGCAGGACGCGCTGTCGGGTGCATTGCAGGTGGCGCAGAATGGCAAGGTGCTGCTGGACTGGCGCGGTGGCGATGCCGATCGCACCGCTGGCATTCCAGTGGACGTGGATACACAGTTCCGCCTTGCGTCCTCCAACAAGATGTTCACCGCAGTGGCCGTCCTGCAGCTGGTGCAGGACGGCAAGCTCAGTCTCGATGACACGATCGGCAGTCGCCTGCCGGACTATCCGAACAAGGCCGTTGCCAACAGCGTAACCGTTCGCCAGCTGCTGTCACATACCAGTGGCCTGGGCGACTTCTTCGGTGACGATTTCGAACAGTATTCCGCGTCGTTGAAGACGCTGGATGACTACGTGCGGCGCTTTGCCAAGGATGCGCCGCAATTCAAGCCAGGCAGCCAGGACAGCTACTCGAACTATGGTTTCATCGTGCTTGGGCGGATCATCGAGGCCGTCTCCGGGCAGTCGTACTACGCCTATGTGGAGCAACACATCCTGCGCCCGGCGGGCATGATGGGCACCGGCTTCGAACCGGAAACAGTGAACGTCCCGCAGCGTGCCGTCGCCTACACGAAGAAGGACGGGCAATGGGTCCGTGAAACGAAGTCGCTGCCCTGGCGCGGCATGTCAGCCGGTGGTGGCTACAGTACGGTGGCCGACATGGTGAAGTTCGCCGAGGCATTGCGCAGTGGAAAGCTGGTCTCACCTGCATTGCTGCAGCAGGCCACTACGGCGCAGAACCACAAGGGCTGGTATGGATTCGGCTTCGTGGTGCAGGGCAAGGGCAGGAAGCACCAGTACGGCCACGAAGGCGGTGCGCCCGGATCGAACAGTGCCATCGTGGTGATGCCCGCACAGGGCTATGTGATCGTTGGCCTGGCCAATGTCGATCCGGATGCGATCGGCAATGTGGTCAACTACATCGCGCGAAGGCTGCCACTGTGACCGTGGCAGGTGCCGGTCATTCCGGCACCCGCACCATCTTCGTCATCAAGTGTTCCACCACACCCGCCGGGTCCGCAGTGCGGCCGACATGCGTGCTCGACATCTGCACAACCGAGCTGCGCTTGGCGGTGAGGAAATGAAAGCGGGCGCGCGCGGGCAGCTGTGCGATCGGTCCGGCGCTGGCGTCGCCACGGCAGATGGCCACGATCGCATCCAACCACGGTTGCAACGCATCCTGATCAAGCGCTGGAGCGAACGCGTGCAGGCGTGCCGGATCGATCTCGATGGCCGCTTCCAGATGGCGCGCGCCGGGGCAGGAGACGATCACTCCGACGTTGATGAACTCCTCGCGTTCCACCCGCGGTACCACGCGGATGACCGCATAGTCATACGTGTGCAGCGTGGGCACGGACGGCCTCCTGCACGAACACCGCACGCACTTTCAGGCGGTGCTTGAGATAGTCGATGTAGCCTTGGCGATAGGCCTGCGGACTGTCGAATGCCGGCTCGTTGACCAGCCAGCTGTCCGGCACCAGGCCGACGATGCGCTCGATCTCGGCATCGCTCAGGCGCGCGGCCAGTTCGGTATCCACCTCGGCGATGCGGCTGGCGAACGACAGCAGCACATGGTCGCGGATCAGCACGAACGGCTTTTCGCAGGCATCGCCGGCATTGGCCCAGTCGTGGTGGAAGTACATCGCCGCGCCGTGGTCGATCAGGTACAGCTTGCGGTGCCACACCATCAGGTTGGGGTTGCGGGTGGTGCGATCGACATTGCTGGTGAACGCATCGAACCAGACGATGCGCGAGGCCAGGTCGGCGTCCACCGGCATCGCCGCCGGATCGTAATTGATCGCACCCGGCAGGTAGTCCAGGCCCAGGTTCAGGCCCTCGCTGGCGCGGATCAGCTCCTGGATCTCCGGGTCGGGCTCGGTTCGGGCGAACTCGCGATCCAGCTCGACGAACAGGATTTCCGGAATCGGCAGGCCCAGCGTGCGTGCCATCTCACCGGCAATCAGCTCGGCGATCAACGCCTTCGGGCCTTGGCCGGCGCCGCGGAACTTCAGCACGGCCATGCCGTCGTCGTCGGTCTCGACCACGGCGGGCAGGGAGCCGCCTTCCCGTAACGGGGTGATGTAGCGGAGGGCATGTACGGTGCGCATGGGCGCATTCTAGCGTGGGTGCAGGTACAACCCTCTGATCGGCGAGGACCGATTTCGGCCTTCACCTGTCCCTTCCGCCTGCGATGGCAGCATCGTGCTCCAGGAACCCTTGGGTTCATGGGCGCACTGGCACTCTCGATGCCAAGGCTTCGGGCTGGGCACCTGCTCGGCTGCCAGCGACGCGCACTGCGAAGCGGAAACCTCATCCACGATGTCCAGCAGGCTACGGAGGTGCACCGATGAGCGATGAATTCACTCCCATGCTGCCGCCCTTGGACGATGCCAAGGTCGAGGAAATGATCGGCAAGGTGGTGCTGGTGGGCGTCACCCGCTATGGCGGTGACGGCCAGGTGCAGGGGCTGGAACAATACGCCGGTACGGTGCTGCGCATCAGCGCCGACGAAGGCGTGGTGCTGGCGGACGAGAATGACGGCCATGAGCGCTATCTGCCGCCGATGCTCGACCAGTACCTGCCCGCCGAGCCCGGCGAGTACCGCATGCGGAACAGTGGCATGATCGTGGTCGACCCCGATTACCTGACTGCCTGGGACCTGCACGCCCAGCAGTGACGACAGACCACGCCTGGCAGATGCCGGTCCATTGCCGGCCTCTCCGGGCGTGTCCCACTTTGCCCCATCCGGCCACTAGCCCTTCCGGCCCATTCACGACAACCCCTGCGGTGCTAGATTCGGGTCCATGCCCGATTCCGGGTACCCATTCACACTTCAGGGGATAAGGATGCTGATCCGTCGAACCTCTCTGGCGGCGGCCGTTGCCGTTGCCACCTTCGGCCTGCTGGCCGCTGGCCCGGCGCTTGCAGACTACGCGAAGCCGCCGGAGCACCTGCTCAAGGTGTTGAAGGCACCGCCGCCGCCGGCGCCGAACGTGGCCCCGGGTGGCCAGCGCCTGCTGCTGACCACTGCGCAGACCTACCCCTCGATCAGCCGCGTTGCGCAACCGTACCTGAAACTGGCCGGCGTGCGCCTGGAGCCGAAGAACCGCAGCCGCCATGATACCCCCGGTGGCTATGGCATCCCGGCCTGCGTGGCCGACTTCACCCTGGTCGACATCGGCAGTGGCCAGCAGACCAAGGTCAACCTGCCGCAGGGCTGTGCCACCGGCGCGCTGTGGTCGGCCGATGGCAGCCACTTTGCGTTCCAGAACGCGGTCGATACCAGCGTGCAGCTGTGGGTGGGCGATGCCGCTACCGGCCAGGTGAAGCAGGTGCCGAATGTGCAGCTGAACCCGATCTTCGGCTATACCGTGCAGTGGCTGGGCGGCAGCCAGAACCTGCTGGTGAAGCTGGTGCCGGCCAACCAGGGCCCAGCACCGTCCAACGGTGGCGTACCGACCGGCCCGGATGCACAGGAGTCGCTGGGCAGCAGTGGCGAGAGCAGCACCTACGAAGCCCGCGACACGCTGACCAGCGTGCATGAGGAGAAGCTGTTCGCTTATTACGGCGCCTCGCAGCTGGCCGTGGTCGATACCGCCGCCAACAGCGTGCGTCCGGTCGGGCAGCCGGCGCTGTTCAACGAAGTCAGCGCCGCGCCCGATGGCGTGCACGTGCTGACCGAATCGATCAAGGCGCCGTACTCGCATGCGGTGACCTACCAGCGCTTCGCCAACGACGTGGCCGTGCTGGATATCGCCAGCGGCAAGTCCACGCCGATCGCCAGCCTGCCGCTGGCCGACCGCGTGCCGGTGCACGGCGTACCGGAAGGCCCGCGCGGTTTCGACTGGCGTGCCACCGATCCGGCTACCCTGGTCTATGCCGAAGCGCTGGACAAGGGTGACTGGAAGGTCAGCGTGCCGCATCGCGATCGCGTGCTGATGCTGAAGGCGCCGTTCAACGGCAAGCCGGTCGAGATCACCCGCACCGCACAGCGCTTCGAAGGCTTCGCATGGACTGCCGACCCGGCCGTGGCGTTCCAGTTCGAGAACGACGAGAACCGCCACTGGATGCAGACCCGCATCGTCGATGTGGACCAGCCGAAGAAGGAAGGCCGCCTGCTGTGGGACATGTCCAGCGATGAGCTGTACGGCAACCCCGGCAACCTGGTCTTCACCCGCCTGCCGAATGGTGCGCAGGTCGTACGCCGTGAGGGCACCCATGTTTTCCTCAGCGGCCGTGGCGCCTCGCCGCAGGGCGACCGTCCGTTCCTCGACCGCCTCGACCTGGGCACGCTGAAGAGCGAGCGCCTGTTCCGCAGCAGCGCCGATGCCTACGAGCAGTTCCTTGGTTTCAGCAATACGCCTGGGCGCTACCTGACCTGGCACCAGTCGGTGATCGATCCGCCGAATGCCTTCATCCGCCAGCAGGGTGAGGCGGTGGCCGATGCGAAGACCGGCGAGGCGCAGTTCGCGTCCACCGCCACCGCGCTGACCAAGCTGGTCGACCCGACTCCGGAAGTGCGCCAGATCAAGAAGCAGCTGGTGACCTACAAGCGTGCTGATGGCGTGGACCTGTCGTTCACCCTGTACACGCCGCCGGGCTACAAGGAAGGCCAGCGTGTGCCTGCGATCCTGTACGCCTACCCGGCCGACTTCGCCAACGCCGCGCAGGCGGGGCAGGTGTCCGGTTCGCAGCAGACCTTCACCCGCCTGCAGCCGTACCGCCTGATGCTGCTGGCCGGCTACGCGATCATCGACAACGCCTCGTTCCCGATCGTAGGTGACCCGAAGAACGCCTACGACACCTACCTGGAGCAGCTGGAAGCTGACGCCAAGGCGGCGGTGGACAAGGCGGTGGACATGGGCGTGGTCGATCGCAACCGCATCGGCGTGACCGGCCACAGCCATGGCGGCCTGATGACCGCCAACCTGATCGCCCATACCAACCTGTTCAAGGCTGGCGTGGCGACCAGCGGTTCGTACAACAAGACCTTCACCCCGTTCGGCTTCCAGAACGAACGCCGTTCGGTCTGGCAGGCGCAGGACGTGTACCTGAAGGCCTCTCCGTTCTTCTATGCCGACAAGATCAAGCTGCCGCTGCTGCTGGTCCACGGCGAGGACGACGCCAACCCGGGCACTGAGCCGTTCCAGTCGCGCAAGCTCTACCAGGCGATCCGAGGCAACGGCGGCATCACGCGGCTGGTGATGCTGCCGAACGAACCGCACTGGTACACCGCGCTGGAATCGAACGAGCAGCTGTTGGCGGAAATGCTGAACTGGTTCGACACCTACGTGAAGAACGCCAAGTAAGGGAACAGGAAGGCCGCCTCAGGGCGGCCTTCCTGCATGCTGTAGAGCCGAGCCCGTGCTCGGCTGGCGTTCGCCTGTAAATGGATCGAGGTGCTCTGCATTCAACTGTGGAGACTCGGTAACGGCGTGTTACCGGCACATTCCTGCATCATGCAAATGGGCTAGGCTGAGGCTGTGTGCTCGTTCCAGGTCGGTGCAATGAAAGCCATCTTCCTCGCTGCAGTGCTGTCGTTGGCCCTGGTCGTCACTGCTCATGCAGAAGCGCTTGTTCGACGGACCTAAGCTGGCCCACTACCGCGAGGCCAACGCACGCGTGCCGGCCAAGCAAGCCGGTGTGTCACGCATGTTTTTCCACGGCAATTACATTGCTTAGCTATGGGGCGAGAAGGATCCCTCCACCTTCTTCACCAGCAGTGGCTACCTCAATAGCGGCATCAGCGGGCACGCCAATCCGCAGCAACTGCTACGTTTCCGCCAGGTCGTCATCGCGCTGCAGCCGGAAGTGGTGGTCATCCCTGCTAGCAGCAGTGAGATCGCTGGCAGCACTGGGCGCAGCACGCAGGAGATGATCGAAGGCAACCATGCACAGCATGGTCGAGCTGGCCTGCACACGGCATCCGTGTGGCGCTGGCAATGCGACCGGCGGCTTGCACCGCCACGGAATGATGGCTTCCGGACTGCCGTAGCGCTCAGACTTGCGCAAAGCTGACCAGGCGGCATCGATTTGAGACCTCCCTGTGCAGCTTCATTAGGCCGCATTTGGAAAACATAGATAAATGTGTGGCGGGCTTTCCCATGGAGACCATGCATATTTCCCATTCGACTGATCGTGGCGGGGAACACAGCCAAGAGGGATCTATTGCCGGATGCGCGTCGGAAAATTTGTGGCGGAGCTGGCCTAGGTAGTCCTCGTTGGACCCAAAGAACAGTTCCACGGTTCTGCGAACCTGTTCGTAGAGATGACTCATTCCGGCAGCGGAGCTCGGATTCTTGACGAAGTAGAGAATTTTCTTGTCTATGTCCAAGAAGTCGCAGAATTCGAACTTTGACTGACCTCCCCCGTACATCAAATTTCTGGCGTCCATATGGACGAAATTTGGTGATGAGGAGCAGCAATGTGTATTGTAATCTTTCTCGATATCTATGCCATTCCATGCAGGGGGTGGCTGGCTCGGAGCGCTGAGTGTGGCCAGGAAATCAATGATTCGTTTTTGAAGGTTGGGTGATGCTATGTACCACTTTCCTGAGAAGGTGACGAAGTGTCCGTCTCTTCTTGATGTGTCAAACGAAAAGCAGTCGCGTGGAGAGATGCTTGTTCTCTTAATGGATGTTGATGAGTCGACTACGCTGATTGATGGCCTTTTTGCTAGTTCCAGCGTGGGAGGCGCTCCCTTTAGGGAGCTCAGCCAAGCCGCGTAGTTGAGTGTCCACGCTTTGGCGTGGTTTTTTTTGTTCCATTTCTCGTAGGTAAAAAACAGATCCTGATCAATCGTCTCCAAGCTTATGGGGGGTCCCATTGTCAGTGTCGGGTTGGCTGCTCTCATGTCAGCCTCCAGTGAGAGCTCTAGGTCATCTATGTCTTTACTGTTTGTCACGGCGATCAAGTTATCAATATCAGGAAATTTTCTTTGATATCCCAGGCCCTGTTTTTTGCATAGCAAATGAAGGGCTTTGCCAAGGCGCTCAATTGGAATGTCAAACCTGATTGGTGCGCCGCCACGGACGTTGCCCGAGATCAGTTTGTGTCGACTTTCGCCTTCCACTGAAAAGACCAAGTCTCGATCACTTTCGAAGTTGAAACTTCCGAGACTGGAGGTGGTTGGGGATCTCTCAACCTGCCGGTGCCTCTTTGCAAGGACTTGCTCGAGACGGATCTGCTTCAGATCATCAACCTCGATTAGGTTGAGGCATGCTCGGCGGCCGAAGTCATCGTGGTACCAGTCTGTCTGAAGTCTCATCCAAGCGTGACCGAAAGTGATCAGTACTATTCTCTTCGCAATGCGGAGTTTGATCAGGCCGGCCGCAGTTTGTGAGAAGAGTTGCTCAGAAGGTGGATGGGATAGCAGTTCGGTTTCAACGGTTTGAGCCCAGCCGGGTTGCCTCTTCGGTGATGGGATTGGATAGAACGTCCCTTCAAGAGGTGGCTTTAACGGCACTGACTCGGGCAGTGATCGCAGGAACTCAAATACATCCGGAGTGGCGTCTCTTCTGATGAGAAATGCGGTTACGGAAATCCGAGTCATAAATGCTGTTTATCGATCCGATTGCTGGATTATTGTTTGTGGATTTAATTCTTTCAAGCGGATTGACCTAGGATTTGCTGTATTTCAGGGATGAGGCATGCTTTGGCAAGCATGTTCTTCCGCAGAAATTTCACTGAAGCCATTGATTTTCGGTGGTTTTCATGTGGTGGGCGATGGTCGGCGGAGTGCTTTTTGAGCCCAGGCGGGTCTACAGCAATCCTTAGGCTATCTCCGGGCAGGTATTCGATGCAGAGTTGCGGAAGTACGATCAGGTCTGACGATGGCGGCTGTTTCCAACAAGGTGGTCGAGGCTTTGGCGCACGCCGGGGCCAAGCGCAGCCCAGTGTTGGTTACCGAACTTTACTCACGCGCGGGGCCGTGGACATTGACGTGGTCGACCGCAACCGCTTTGCAGAAGCCGCCTCAGGGCGGCCTTCCTACATCCTGTAGAGCCGAGCCCGTGCTCGGCTGCCGTTCGCCTGTAAACGGATTGAGGTGCTCTGCATTCAACTGTGGAGACTCGGTAACGACGTGTTACCGGCACATTCCTGCGTCATGCCAATAGGCTAGGCTCAGGCTGTGTGCTCGTTCCAGATCGGTGCAATGAAAGCCATCTTCCTCGCTGCAGTGCTGTCGTTGGCCTCGATCCCAACGGCCTATTCTCAAGCGTTGCCCACAGAGCTGACGCAGCTGGGCATCGTCGCCGGCATGCCCTACGCCAAGGCCAAGCGCCTGATGGATGCGGCAGGGTGGCAGGCGAGTCCGGTTCAGGGCGCGCTTGAGTCACTCGAGGGCTTTCCGGAAGTCGGATGCCAGAAGGGCGGAAAGCAGTGTGCGACCACCTTCAGAAAGGACGGTCAACAGATCGCGGTGCGCCTGGGCACCACCCTGGCAGGGCAGCCGTTCGTGCAGGGCGCGGACTGAGCGCGCCCGTTGCGCTCAGGCAAGCGGTAACCGGTCCTCCGCGCGTGACAGCCGGTCATGCAGGTCACGCACATGCTCGGCCTTGGCATGCACCCGGGCGGTGTCGCCGAAGCTGCGCAGGTAGGTGCACGCAGCAAAGCCGGCACTCTTCTTTTCATAGTCGGCAATCCAGGCCAACCGGTCCGGGTTGTTGGCTTGTTCGGCTGACCACGCGGCCACCGGCGGCCGGATGCGATAACGCAGACCGACGCGCCACGGCTTCGGTGTCAGCCGTGCACGGAAGCAATGCTGCAACCGGCACATGCGCGCGTATAGCGGATCGGTACCCAGCGCCTTGAAGAAATCCTGCGGCAGCGTGTCTTCGGGTGAGAACGTGGCATGCATCGCCAGCACGCGCAGCCCGGCCGGCGTACGGTAGGCACGCAGGTGCCAATCGGGGTGCTGTGCGCTGAAGGCCTCCACGCGCTTCAACGCAAGTCCTTCAACGCCGCCGGCGGCGGCCAGGCGTTGCTTCCGCCGCATCAGCACTGCCGCGTTGACCAGCAGCACTGCCGCCACGCCCAGGACCAGGCCCAGCAGCCAGTGCCAGAGCAGGGTGCCGATGACTGCACCGGCAAGCAGCACGACCGCAGCGACGATCGCCGGTATCACGCAACCGGCTGGTGGCTGCGCATGGTCGATGTCGGCGAACAGCACGTCGGGGCTGTTGAGGCACAACGCGCCATAGCTGTTGCGGGTGATGATGACATCGCCATCGCGCTGCACGATCTGCTCGCGGATTGGCACACCCTCCACGCCATAGTTGCTGCGCACTTCGCGACGCGGCAGCGCCTGCCCGGCAAGGATGGCATTGAGGGCTTCGTTGGCACGGCGGTCGGCGTGGGCCTGGGCCTCGGCAGGTCCCTCATCGGACCAGCCGAAGCGGCGTACGACCACCGGCCGGCCACGGAAACGGGCCTGCAGGCGGGCTTCGGCCCAGTACGCGGGAACGATCATCATCGTGCGGTGCTCCATCATCCATGGCAGGTGCCTGAGTGAGTCTGGCACAGCCCCGAAGGCCCTGCATGTGCCCGCTGCGGTGGCCGGGGCGGAGTGATAGATTGCGCGCTTCGCATGCACTCCACCAAGGACGGAGCGATGTCCAGTTTCCTGCGTTGCCTGCTTGCCCTGGCCTGTGCCGGGGCGGTCGGTGTGGCGTCGGCGGGTACTCCGTCGGGGCCGCAGATCCTCACCAATGATACCAGCCGCTTCTACGCGCTCTACGACAGCACCGGTGGCAAGCCCAGTGTCGCCCAGCTGGCCGGCTATCTGGCCGAAGGCAGTACGGGCCTGGGTGAACTGTCGAAGGCGCGCCGGGTCACGCCCGAGCGCATGGCCGAGGCCATTGCCAGCCAGCCCGAGGTGTATGCGCAGGGCCGTAGTTGCCTGGCGGAGCTGCCGGCGGTGAAGCAGCGCCTGGTACAGGTGTTCGGCAACCTGCAGGCGATCTATCCGCAGGCCGCGTTTCCGCCGGTGACCCTCGCGGTCGGCCGGGGGCGTCCGGTCGGGCTGACCTCGAAGAGCGGCGTGATCATCGGCCTGGAAGCGCTGTGCGCAGCGGATTTCATGAATCCCAATGTGCAGGACCGCTTCGTGCACGTGATCGCCCACGAGTACGTGCACATCCAGCAGACCGGCCTGACCGATTTCGAGCCGGGCGACCCGCATGCGACGGTGCTGCGTGTTTCGTTGGGCGAAGGCATCGCCGAGTTCATCGCCGAGCTGATTTCCGGCAACGTCGGCAACGGCCGGCATGCCGCCTGGACCCGTGGCCGGGAAGTGCATATCGAAAGCGCTTTCGCGCTGGATGTGGACAGCACCGATCTGTCGCCGTGGCTGTATAACTACAAGCCCGGTTCGCAGGAACCCTATGACCTCGGGTACTGGGTGGGCTACCGCATCGCCAAGGCCTATTACCTGCAGGCCAAGGACAAGCGTGACGCGGTGCGTGCGCTGATCCAGCAGGACAACCCGAAGGCGATCCTGACCGCCAGCGGGTGGACCCCAGGCATGTGGATGCCGGCCAAGGTGACCGGCGTGGCCGCGCGGTCGGCGGCGCGGTAAGCGCGGGGCCGCGCGCTAGACTGGCCCGGACATTCAAGGGAGAGACCCCATGCGTTCCTTGTCCGGCGGCCTGGCCGCAGTTGCCATCGGTATCGCGCTGAGCGCCCACGGGGTGGCGGCCGAGATGCCCGCGATCAACCCTTTGCTGCTGGAGCCTGTCGAAAGCCTGCGCGCGGACGAAGTGCGCTTCATGCAGCAGCGCCTGGCCGATTGGCCGCAACTGCAGCGTTATCGCGACGCCAACGCGCGACTGCCTGCCGCTGTACCGGGGCAACCACGCGTGGTGTTCTACGGTGATTCCATCACCGAAGGTTGGGGCAGGGAAGGCAGCGCATCGTTCTTTCCCGGCAAGGGCTGGCTCAACCGCGGCATCAGTGGCCAGACCACGGCGCAGATGCTGGTGCGGTTCCCGCAGGACGTGCTGGCCCTGAAGCCACAGGTGGTGGTGATCCTGGCCGGCACCAACGACATTGCCGGCAACACCGGCCCGTCCACGCAGGCGATGATTGAAGACAACCTGCACGCGATGGTGGACCTGGCACGCGCACATGGCATCACCGTGGTACTGGCATCGGTGCTGCCGGTCAGCGATTACCCGTGGTTGCCGGGCACGGCACCTGCTCCCAAGGTGCGCGCATTGAACGCGGCATTGAAGCGCTATGCCGATGCGAAGCAGCTGATCTATCTGGACTACTACACGCCGATGACCAATGCCGCCGGAGGGCTGGATCCGCAGCTGGCCGAGGATGGCGTGCATCCCACGGCGAAGGGCTATGCGGTGATGGCGCCGCTGGCGGAGGCTGCAATCAGGCGCGCAATGGCGCCGGACTAGGCACAGCACCCGCAATGCACAGCGTCCAGCCCGTCGAGGTAAAATGGCCCCGGAGCCGGCCACGCAGCGTGGCCGCCAGGGACGATCGGGTGGGTGATGCGGAAGGGAATCCAGGGATGGCTGCGCCGCAGCGGCGCAACGATGGCACTGCTGCTGGCAGCCGTACCGGCGTTCAGTGCAGACACGGCGGCGCCTTCGCCGCTGACGCGTGAGCCGGTGGCCGGAGTTTCACTGGCCGAATGGACCGCCCGCTGGTGGCGCTGGGCCGACGCCCAGGGCGGCGCGCCCTATCTCGACCCGGATGGCCGTGTATGCGATGTGGGCCAGGAAGGCCCGGTCTGGAACCTGGCCGGCACCAATGGCCGTTTCCGGCCACATCGCGAATGCGTGGTGCCGGCGGGCAAGTACCTGTTGCTGCCGATCATCAACATGGCGCACTACCAGGTGGATGAGTCTGTGTCCTGCAAGGAGCTGCAGGCGGGGGCGGCGGTCAACAACGATTATCTGATCAGTGCAGTAGTGCTGCTGGATGGCCAACCCCTGGGCGACATGCGCATGCATCGGGTGCGCAGTGAAGGCTGCTTCCGCATGGATGACGATGACGCAGACTCACGGCTGGCCGCCGCCGACGGCTACTGGGTGATGCTCAAGCCGTTGCCGCCAGGCCGGCATACCCTCAGCGTGGGCGCCAACTACGGCGTGCCGGAGGGTGGCGCGTACAGCCGCATGCGGCAGTCCTTCGAGTACGTGCTGCATGTGGGAGGGCGCACCCAGGTCGTATCGCGCAAACTGCACGCGGTGCCGCTGGCCGCCCCCTGAAGCTCAGGCATCGTCCTGCTTCAACGCTGCATCGGCCGCCAGCAACGCTTCGGCGGCCGCACCGAGCGGCGGCGAGGGCGGGGCAACCACACCGATCGCTTCCATCATCTTCGGCATGCCCAGGAACTGGCGCGCGCGGCGGTCGTAGATGCCGGTGACCAGCAACGCGCGCGTGGCGATCTTCTGCTCGGCACCGATCAGCACGCGCTGCTCCATGATGCCGCGCGAGCCGACCCAGCCCACCAGTCGTGTTTCCAGGGTGAAGCGCTGGAACGGCTTCAATTCGCGGCGGAACTGGATGGTGCCGGCGCCGACGATCGGCGCCCATTTCTCGCGCAGCGCCACCCGGCCCAGACCCATGCGCAGGATCAGGTCCAGCCGGCCCAGGTCGAAGATGTTCCAGTAGCGGCCGTTGGTCATGTGCAGGTTGCTGTCCAGGTCGTTGGGCAGCACCCGGAACTGCAGCCGCGAGACACCGAACGGGGCCTCCAGCTTCGGCCGGAACAGGCTGCACAGCAGCAGGTGGAGCAGGCGGAACCAGAGATTCATGGCTATGACGACCGTTATAGAATCGCCGGTACGCTAATCTATGACGACTGTCTTAGCAAGGAGACCGCCGTGAGCCCGCGACCGTCCGATGCCCCACAGCGCGTGATCGATGCCGCGGCGCAGATGCTGGCGCGGGTGGGCCTCAATGCCACCAGCATCCGCGAAGTGACCAAGCTGGCCGAGGCGCCATTGGGCTCCACCTACCATCACTTTCCCGGCGGCAAGCAGGAGCTGCTGGCGCGCGCCACCCACATGGCCGGCGACAAGGTGGAGGCGCTGCTGGTGGAGCTGTTGAAGGATGGGGCGGTACAGGGCCTGCAGCAGTTCCTTGCGATGTGGCGCGAGCGTCTGCTGCGCTCCGGGTTCCGCGCTGGCTGCCCGGTGCTGGCCGCTGCCGTGGAGGAGCCGGTGGAGGCGACACCCAGCCAACCCCGCGCGGCGGCCGCCGAGGTGTTCGCACGCTGGCACGGCCACCTCGCCTCGGCATTCGTCGCCGAAGGACACGCCCCGCCAGCAGCGGCTGAGCTGGCCAGCCTGGTGATCGCCAGCGTGGAGGGGGCGGTGGCGATGTGCCGTGCGCTGCAGGACATCGCCCCGTTCGATCAGGTGGCCGCGCAGCTGCTGAAGGCGGCCACGCGGCCTTGATCGGCCGGTGCCGACAGGCCAGACTCGCCAGCAGCCCACGACTGGATGCCGCCATGGACGAATTGCACCATCGTCAGTTGATCGAGCACTACCTGCAGGCCTACAACCGCTTCGATATCGACGCCATGCTGGCGGTGCTGGCGCACAACGTACGCTTCGAGAACCACAGCGGCGGCCAGCTGACGATGGTCACCGAAGGCGTCGATGCCTTTGGCGAACTGGCACGCCAGTCTGCGCGCCTGTTCCGGGAGCGCGAACAGCGCTTGCTGGCGCTGGTGTTCGATGGCGACCAGGCGACGGCGACGATTGGCTGGCGCGGCGTGTTCGCGCAGGATGTTCCCGATGGACCGCGTGCGGGCACTGAGCTGGAACTGCAGGGCCAGAGCGAGTTCGTGTTCGCGGGTGGCCGCATCGAACGGATCATTGATCGCAGCTGAGGATCGGCCGCTTGGAACCGCCGTCTGGACAGCGGAGCTGCCGGCGGTAGAATCCGCCCAACACCGCCTACGCGTGCCCGGCAAGGATGTCCGCATGCAGCATCAGGTTCCCGAGGTCCCTGGCCGCGATGCCTCCCGCCCCCTGGCGGCGGCATGAAGCGCTCGCGCCATTTTTCACGCAGCCCACTGACATTGCCGATGAACCGCGGCAGCGAAGTCGTGCGTGCGCGCAGGCACTTGCAGCAGCGCGGTTGGCCACGCCTGCAGATGGCACTGATCGTCGCCCTGACCGGTGCGGCCGGTTTCCTTGCCTCGCACCTGCTGCGCCTGGCCGGTATCGACGCGATGTGGTTTCGCTACCCAATGGCCGTAGTGCTGGCCTACGGCGTGTTCCTGCTGCTGATGTGGATCTGGATCCGCTGGCGTTGGGACAACGTGCTGGATGGCCTGTCGCCGGATGTGGGCGGTGGCAGCCCATCCCCTCGCGGCAGTGCCGTGGAATCACCGTGGAGCGGCGCCGGCGGCCGTTCCGGCGGTGGCGGTGCGTCGGCCTCGTGGAACGAGCCGGCATCGGTGAGCAGTGGCGACGCCGGAGAGCTGCCGTTGGCCGGGCTCGCTGAAGACGAAGCGGGCTTGCCGTTGCTGGCCATCCTCGGCATCGTCGCGCTGGTGGCGACCGTCCTGCTGGCCAGCGTGTGGGTGGTGTGGTCGGCGCCGGTGCTGATGGCCGAACTGCTGGTGGACGCGGCGATCGCCGGCGGCCTGTACCGGCGCATGCAGGGCATGCACGAGCAGGGATGGTGGCGGGTATGCGTGTCGCACACGGTCTGGCCGCTGATCGGCCTGTTGCTGTTCTTCGCGGTGCTGGGCTGGCTTGCTCAGGAACTCGTGCCGGGTGCGAGCCACCTGCTGCAGGTCATCCAGGGGCTGTAATGCGGTTGCTTCCTTCGTATGGCCCGGTCCCGACCTGTTTTCAGCCGCCCTGAACAGTGGGCTATGATCGCGGTCGCCGAGGATTCGTGTCCTGGCGGTTTCACCTATCCGGAGCTTGTCGTACTGCATCGGGAACCGGGGCGCTGGATGGCCGAACGCCCACTGAGACACACAACCACTGACGAGGAAGAGCGCATGGATGTCGCTGCACGCAGGAACAGGACGTTGTTTCGTTGGATCATGGTGACGCTGCTGGCGGTGTTGTTGCCGTTTGCAGCACTGGCGCAGCCGGCAGCCGGGCAGGGCGATGGCGCTGAAGCCGGCACTGCCGCGGAAGAGGCGCAATGCCGCGCCTGCGCCTATGAGCGCATTGGACCGAAGGTTGATATCGGCCTGGTGGCACTGGTGTCGCTGCTGGTGGTGGGTCTGCTGGTAGCGGTGTCCCGCGAGTGGGGAACCACCTCGCAGCGCTGGACCTGCCGCACGCTGTCCCTGTTGCTGGTGGGCATCGGCGCAGCGTTGCTGTGGTGGGCCGGCAGCATCCTCTACCTGGGTTACAACCCTTGGCAGGAGCAGCTCGCACCCAGCGACGGCTCGCTTGGTTCCACGCTGCTGAGTACGTCGCCGAAGTGGCTGGCGGCACTGGTGCTGATCGGCTTCGCGCCTTCCATCTGGAAGCGCAGCGAGCGCCTGCCGTCCTGGCGTATCGGCTGACCCTGGAACGACGGCGCCGGATCACACCCGGCGCCGCCTGCGGCAATCACTCAAAGCGCCAGCGCACGCCTGCATAGAGGCCACGACCTTCGCCCGGGGTCGAGCGCGCAACATCCTTGCCGGCATCGTCGTAGCCCGGTGTGACCGTGGCGGCATAGTGGCGGTTGCCGATGTTGCGCATCTCCGCCCAGGCCTGCCAGCGACCGCCGGGGGCGTCGTAGCCGATGCGGCTGCCGAAGATCACATGGCTGTCGGCCCAGTAGCTGTTGGCATAGTCCACCGCGATGCGCGAGGCGTATTCGGTGTTCAGTGCCGCGTACAGGCCGGATGCATGATCGAAGCGCAGCTCGGCCTGGTAGGCGTGGCGCGGCAGGCCGGGCAGGCGGTTGCCGCCGAAGCGCGCATCGTGGCGGTAGCGGAAGTCGCTGAAGGTATACGCCTGGCGCAGCGACAGGCGGCCCGGTGCAGCCTGCCACAGCGTGCTGTCCAATCCGGCCTCGATACCGCGGTGCACGGTGGGGCTGGCATTGTTCTCGGCGATGAACAGGTTCGGCAGCGGTTGCAGTTCGACGCTCAGCAGTTCGTGGTTCACGTGGGCGTAGTAGCCGGTCAGTTCCCAGCGGCCCAGCGCCGCGTCACCGCGCGCGCCCAGTTCCAGCGTGGTGGCGGTCTGGTTCTGCATCGGCACCGGCGCGCGCTGGCGGCCGGTAGACGGGCCATTGCCCGGCCCGAAGTACTGGTTCGAGCCCCAGATCATCGACCACGGATGCGGTGCCTCCACTGAACGACTGAGGTTGCCGAACCACTGGGTCTGCGCGCTGTGCTGCCAGGTAAAGCCCAGTCGCGGTGCGTAGTCCCAGTCGTGGTCACGCAGGCGGCCGCCGCTGCTTGGCCAGGTCACCTGCACATCGCGACGGGTGTTGATCAGTGCCAGCCCGGTCTGCATGCGCAGGCGGTCATTGAAGGCGAGGGTATTGCCGACGTGCAGTGTGCTGTCGGTGCCGTGGTGGCGGAAGTCACGCGTGCGCGTGCCGGCAGCGTAGCCGTTGCTGGCAAAGCGCAGCGACTCGCGCACATCGGCATCCAGGTCATGGGTGACGCGCAGGCCGACCGTGGTCTCGCTGTCCAGCCCGAACAGCCGGTGGCGGTGGCGGTAGTCCAGTGTGGCGTTGAGGTTGGCGTAGTCCAGCTGCTGGCGGTACAGGCTCTCGTTCAAGTCCATCGGGTAGGTGTGGTAGACCAGCCCGGCCTGCAGCGACGAATCCTCATCGATCTGCAGCGTGGTGACATTGCCCACCCAGGTGCTGCCCGGCTGCGGGCGGCGCGCATCGATGGCCAGGTTGGCCGCATTCGCGGCATGTGGATCGTTGCGGATCTGGTCGCGGGTCAAGCGACCGGGCGTTTCGTGATTGGTTTCGCGGTAGCGCACGAAGAAGCGCGTCTGCAGATCGGGCGTGATCTGCCAGCCGATGTTGGCCATCGCGCCCTTGCCGTCGCCGTGCGCATGGCGCTGGTAACCGTCGAACTCGGTATCGGTGTAGGCCAGGAAGTAGTCGACATCGCCGTTGACGCCGCCCCAGCTGAGGCCGCGCTTCTGGTAGCCACGGCTGCCGGCTTCGTAGTGCAGCTGCACGCCCGCCGAATCACGGCCGCTGCGGCTGACGTAGTCGATGGCACCGCCCAGCGCCAGCGCGCCGCGCTCGAAACCATTGGCGCCCCGCAGCACTTCCACGCGTGAAAGCCACAGCGGTTCGAGCAGCTCGTAGGGCGTGCCGCCCGGTCCGGTCAGCGGCAGCCCGTCGATCGAAACTGCAATACCAGACGCATGCGCACCCGGGCCACGGTTGATGCCCGAACCGCGGATCGAGATCTTGGTGCCCTCATTGCCCGGCGACTGCGCACTGATGCCCGGCTGGTAGGCCAGCACATCCGCGCTGGAGGACAGGCGGCTATCGGCCTTGGCCACGTCGATGACGTTGCTGGCGCCGGGGATGCGCTTCAGCGCTTCGCGCGCTTGGGCGCTGGCATCGGCAGCAGCGGAGACCTGCACAGCATCCAGCGTGGTGGCCTGCGGGACTGCAGCGGCAGTGGAGGCGAGGCCAAGGGAAACGGCCAGAGACAGCAGCGAGGGGATGGGGCGGTACGACGAGAGCGACATGCGGGAATGCTGTAAACCACGAAAGTGGCGCGAAAGTTAACAGGTCGACGGCGCCACGTCACCCATCGGCGGCGTATGGCCGCCCGCCGCGTTCCTGTAGAGCCGAGCCCGCGCTCGGCTAATCGCGCAGCGCGGGTTCTCTGCGATCGCCATGAAGAGCAGCCGAGCATGGGCTCGGCTCTACAGCAGGGTTTATGGCGAGGGTTTCGTCAGCGTCTTCGACTTTGCGTAGAACTGATCAGCTGCTTCCTTCTCGCCCAATGCCGCATGACACTCGGCCAGGCTGTCCCACACATTGGCCGAATCCGGATACAGCTCGGTGTTGAGGGCGAATACCTTCAACGCCCTGCGTGCACCAAGGCTCTCGCGGATGGCATAGCCACTGGCGTTGATCGCACGTTCCAGCTCGCTGCCGGTCACCCGGTTGTCATCGCGCAACCAGCTGCGCATCGCCTGGGAAGCGCCTGCATCATCGTCCAGCGCATACGCGATCAGCCGCTCGGACAGTACCGCATGCGGAAACTCCTGCGGCGCGGCGACCGCCATCGTGCTCTCCACCAGCGTACTCGACCAGACATTGCGGGCGCTGCCGTTGGTCAGGTACACGAACACCCAGTAGCCGTCGGCCAGCGTGTCCTTGTACGCCAGCCGCGCACGTACACGGGTGCCGCCATCATGGCCCACCTGGGTGTAGCCGTCGCTGCGGGTGGTGTCCCATCCGGTGGAGAAGAAATTGCTGCCGCCACCGCTCAGTTTCTGCGGCTGCCAGAGCTTTTCCAGGGTCTCCGTACGCACCAGCGTGCCGGTCGCCAGCGCCTGCAGGAAGCGGTTCATGTCGCCCACGGTGGTCTGCAGATCGGCATGGCCCCAGCCGTAGTCCGGCCAGGGATCTTCATTGGCAGGCTGCAGTTGGCCATCCTTGCCGATGTACGGCACCGCCGCGCGCCGGACCGGCACGCTGGCAACGCCCCACGAGGTGCTGGCCATCTTCAATGGCTGCAGGATGCGTTCGCGCGCGATGGCCGGGTAGGGCTTGCGGTAGTGCGCTTCCAGCAACGCCGTCAGCACCAGGTAGTTGGCCTGGGTGTACTGCACGCGGCTGCCGGTGGCGAACTGCATCGGTGCAGCGCCGGCCACCTTCAGCGCAGTGCCAAGGTCAGGTGCTACACCGGGGTAGCCCTTGCTCACCCAGCGGTTATCCACCCGGTTGTAGTACTCGCCGATACCCGAGCTGTGGTTGAGGAAATCACGCACGTGGATCGCCTGCCATGCAATCGGCAGGTCCGGAACATAACGGCTGGCCGGCGCGTCAAGATCCACCTTGCCCTGGTCCACCAGTTGCATCACCAGCGTGCTTGTCAGCAATTTAGCCATGGACTGCGCGGCGAAGATGGAATCGACGGCGGCAGGTGTGTGCGTAGCGCGATCACGTTCGCCGCTGGCGCCCTGGTACAGCACCTGGCCGTTGTGTGCGACCAGCACCGCCTGGCCGGCAATGCCGTAACGTTCACGGTTGGTCTGCAGCTGGGGGTCAGAGTGCAAACTCAAATTCCCATGAGCTGCTTCTGCCATGTCCAATGGGAAGCACAGGGCAACTAGGAGGATTCCATGAACTATCTTCACTTCGAAGTTCTTCCGTATGGGGTGGTGCAGTTTCGAAGTGGGGCCATAATTCGCTGTGTGATATCAGATGGGTGTTAAATTAGTGACTATCCTGATGGTGTTAGATTCTTGAGATCGGGTGTGTGCTAATCGATCAACCCGTGGCTTGGGCTGAGATTTCCCCATAAAGCACGCCTGCGTCTGAGGCGATTTTTGTTCGAGTCCAGAATACATTCTGTAGGGTGGTAAAGAAATCTTGGTCAATACTTGAGTTGTCGAATTTTAGGAGGCCCTTGGATTTGAGTCGGCTCACTATCGCTCTCCACATAAAAGAATTGTATGCTCTGACAAGGTTCTGGCAGATTCCGCAGATCTCATCAAACGCATCATAACTCGGCGAAACCATGACGCCGCTGGCTTGCCTAAGGCCAAGCTCCATAACATTCTTTCCGCCTAGGCGGCCGAACGAATGCACAGCGGCGTGGCGAAGGATGCATACTTTATGGAATTCGCTCAATGCATTCTTCACGGATTCTGAGTCATTTACATCTATGCCGGTGAGCTTTTTGGTCTCCGATGCTATTGTGGTTGAATTTGAAAAAACTGAACTGTCCACTAGTGATCGTGCAATCGATCGCGGAGAGTAGTAACGGGCGCTGGCAAAATTTACGTCAAATTTTGAGCATAGAGAGTGGGATTCTGGGCAGGATCGAAGTGTGTCTGAAAGGATGATCCTAAAATAGTTCTCAGTCAGTGATACGAGGCCAAGTAATGCAAGGCGAATAATTTCTCTATCTTTATAATTGGTCGCCGTGAATTTTATTAGCTCCTTTAGATTGTCTTCAAAGAAGTCTATTCCGGAGATATCGACCTCATCTTCAACCTCAATGCATCGGCTTACATCTAAATTTTGATGCTGTTCGCTCTCATTTGGCGTTCCGTACGGATCAGACACCTACATATTCCTCCGCAATATTTCGAATTCTGGCGCTCCATATTTTTCCGATGCGTGGAACCTTTAGAAGGGTCTGTGCTTCGTCCAGAATGATGTCTTGAATATAACGAATCTTAGTGGTCTTGATGATTCCGTCTATCTTCTTTCGCGGTATTGGAAGGATTTCTATTGGCTTCTTGAGGAGCTCCTCGTAGAGTGAGGCCTCGGTCAATCTGGAGCCGCAATTCATGCAGAACTTTTGCTCTGCAGCTGCTCGCTCCGTGCCGCAGGTGGCACAGGGAGGCAGGTCAAGTGACAAGTCGTTTACTACATCTTTCAACAAGCGAGAGGGGGAGATCTTGCAATACTCGTGAGCGTCAAAATTTGAAAGTGATCGAGTCAGCTCGGCTGTTGTGAAATTTTGTCCCAGTCCAAGGCCGCCGCCAGAGAAGATTACGGCGGAGTGCAGTTGGTAGCGCTGATAAACGCCAATCTTTCCTCTTGAGTGACTCTTGATTCTTCGTGCGAGTCCCGCGTACTCATAGAACTGAAGAATCTTCTCAAGATTTGCATTGAGTGGTTCCTTGATTCCAACGATCTGAGTGCGCTTCTCTGCTGGCTTTCCTCGATTGTAATCATTGGCTATTGAGATAAGTTCGCTCTTGACGCGCTCCCCTGCAGTTACAAATCTCTTGTAACGAGGGAGTCGATCTGCCAATGCAAGGAAGACGCCATCTACATATGAGGCGTATCCCTCGATTGCGCTGAGGACTCGGCGGCGAGTTATGCTCTTTGCTGTGCTTGCATCACCGATCACATCGGATAGCATGTTAAGGAAGCCGCGTGGTTGCCCGAACGCAGCGAGGGCAATTACATTTATATATTCCTCAAAGCTTGAGCCGAGCCGTACTATTATGGCGTCCCCTAGACGCTTCCTCACAATTTCCTGCATCAGAGGAAGGTAATACTCTTCTGAAGGGTCGTACCAAGCTTCTATGATTTCCGCTTCATGACCAACATTGAAGCTGTGAGAGAAAGATGTGATGCCGGGGTAGATTGCGGCCTTGCCGGCTACCTTGCGTGAACGCAGCTGGCGGAATATTTCGAAGAATTCTCGCTGCTGCTCTAATGAGAACGCGTGAGCCGCGTCGTCCATAAGAAGGACACACCTGGATCGACCGATTCGCAGGATGGTTGCCTCAAGGAATTCAATCATCTCGGACGGAGATGTCTCAATTTCCAGGGACTCAGGCACCACCCCACGCTCCAGATCCCGGATTGCCGATTTTGCAGCGTTGGCTTTGTAGGAAACTTCTTCGTTCGCAGGGACCTTCAGCTCACGTAGTGTTTCGCTAACTCCGACTAAGATCTTGAGAAGCACCCATTGTCGAAAAAGGCGGAGTGCATTCGCTTGAGTGTGGAAAAGGGGCTCAAGAGCTAGCGAGTGGGAATAATTGATGTAGACAGGCAGTGCGTGTTCGGATTCAAGGGTCTCATAATACGCAAGTTTCATTAGGGTCGACTTGCCGGAGCCTCTGGGGCCGAGGAGGAGCTTAACTCCAGGACCCTTCAGCTTTTCAATTACACCCCTATCGAGATCAGTGAGGGCAGTCCATTGGTGAAGTTCATGTCTAGAAAGGCGCTCAGCGCGCTCTTCGAAAACATTCTGCTCAATCAAATCCTGGTTGGTGAAATTCAATTTGCTACCCAGTTATATTGAAGGCGTGCACAGATGTGCGCTTATTTCAAAGAAGACCGAACGATATATCTCTTCACGCGCCTTGTCATCTCTGTGACGCGATCAGCCCAGGATCCCCGGCAGATCCAGTCCCTTTTCCTTCGCGCAGTCGATCGCGATGTCATACCCCGCATCGGCATGGCGCATCACGCCGGTGGCCGGGTCGTTCCACAGCACGCGGCCAATCCGCTTGGCGGCCGCCTCGGTGCCGTCGCAGACGATCACCATGCCGGCGTGCTGCGAAAAGCCCATGCCGACGCCGCCACCGTGGTGCAGCGACACCCAGGTTGCGCCACTGGCGGTGTTGAGCAGGGCGTTCAGCAGCGGCCAGTCGGAGACCGCGTCGGAGCCGTCGGCCATCGCTTCGGTTTCGCGGTTCGGCGAAGCGACGCTGCCGCTGTCCAGGTGGTCACGTCCGATCACCACCGGCGCCTTCAGTTCGCCGTTGGCGACCATCTCGTTGAACGCCAGGCCGAGTCGATCGCGATCACCCAGGCCGACCCAGCAGATGCGCGCCGGCAGGCCCTGGAACTTGATCTTCTCGGCGGCCATGTCCAGCCAGCGGTGCAGGTGGGGATTGTCCGGAATCAGTTCCTTCACCTTGGCATCGGTCTTGGCGATGTCTTCCGGGTCGCCACTCAGTGCCGCCCAGCGGAACGGGCCGATGCCGCGGCAGAACAGCGGGCGGATGTAGGCCGGCACGAAGCCGGGGAAGTCGAACGCGTTCTCCACGCCTTCTTCCAGCGCCATCTGCCGCAGGTTGTTGCCGTAGTCCACGGTCGGCACGCCGAGTGCGTGGAAGCCGAGCATGGCGCGGATATGGTTGGCCATCGACGCGCGCGCTGCTTTCTCCACTTCCTTCGGCGCGGACACGCGCTTTTCGTCCCATTGCTCGACGGTCCAGCCCTGCGGCAGGTAGCCGTTCACCGGGTCGTGCGCGGAGGTCTGGTCGGTCAGCAGGTCCGGCTTCACGCCGCGCTTGAGCAGTTCGGCCAGCACGTCGGCGACGTTGCCGAGCAGGCCCACCGACTTCGGCGTGCCGGTCTTGCAGGCTTCATCGATCAGGCGCAGCGCTTCGTCCAGGTCGTCGGTCCAGGTGTCCAGGTAGCCGGTGCGCAGGCGCATGTCGATGCTGCTCTTGCGGCACTCGACGGCCAGGCAGGAGGCGCCGGCCATCACGGCGGCCAGCGGCTGTGCGCCGCCCATGCCGCCGAGGCCACCGGTGAACAGCCACTTCCCGGTCAGGTCGCCACCGAAATGCTGGCGCCCCATCTCCACGAAGGTCTCGTAGGTGCCCTGCACGATGCCCTGCGCGCCGATGTAGATCCAGCTGCCGGCGGTCATCTGGCCGTACATGGCCAGGCCCTTCCTATCCAGCTCGTTGAAGTGGTCCCAGTTGGCCCAGCGCGGTACCAGGTTGGAATTGGCGATCAGCACGCGCGGCGCATCGGCGTGGGTGCGGAACACGCCCACCGGCTTGCCCGACTGCACCAGCAGGGTCTGGTCGTCGTCCAGGCGCTTGAGCGTTTCGACGATGGCATCGAAGCTCTCCCAGTCGCGTGCGGCGCGGCCGATGCCGCCGTACACCACCAGTTCCTGCGGGCGCTCGGCCACATCGGGGTGCAGGTTGTTCATCAGCATGCGCAGCGGCGCTTCGGTCAGCCAGCTCTTGGCGTTCAGCGTGGTGCCGGTCGGCGCGGCGATGGTGCGGGACGGGTCGTTGCGGGTCATGCGGCGCTCCGGTTCGTAGCGAATTCAAGGCAGGCATTGAGCACCTGCGCCAGGGTGTGGCGCAGCGGTGCGGCGTGGGCGGGGTCGAGCGGGGTGGGCCAGCTGTGTTCGTCCACCTGATCCGGCAGGGGTTCGTGCATGTAGCCGCGGCAGGCCAGCTCCATCTGCAGGCTGTGCACACCGCCGGCGATGTTGCTGTAGTGGCGGGTGATCCAGCCACCCTTGAAACGGCCGTTGCGCACCTGGCTCATGCCACTGATCTTCAGCAGGTTCTCCACCACGTCGCTCAAGGCGTTGTCGCAGGACGTGTCAGGTGCGCCGGACGGGCCAGCGGTGCCCAGGTTGAACTGCGGCAGCTCCCCGTCGAACAGATGCGGGATGTGTGAGCGGATCGAATGTGCGTCGTACACCACCACCGTGCCGAACTTCGCGCGCAGGCGGGTGATCTGCGCGGTCAGCGCATCGTGGTAAGGCAGGAAATACGTGTCGCGGCGACGGGCGATTTCTGCGTCGTCCGGTTCGCGCCCGGCGTGGTACAGCGGCTGGTTGTCGAAGGTCGTCAGCGGGCACAGGCCGGTGGTGTTCTGGCCCGGGTACAGCGACACGCCGCTGGGATCGCGGTTGAGGTCGATCACCGAACGCGAGATTGCCGAGCGCACCGTGGTCGCGCCCATGCCACGCACGAAGTCGTACAGCTCGTGCACCCACCAGTCGGCGTCGCGGCGTGCCAGCCACGGCGAGTGGTAGTCGCCGATCAGGTCGTGCGGCAGCTCGCTGCCGGTATGCGGGAAGCTGACGATGAGGGGGGCGTCGCCCTCGTGCACCGTCAGCCATTCGGGAAGGGTCGTCATGCCTGCGGTTCCACGGTCGGCAACAGATCGCCCAGGCCCTGCGCCAGCGCACCGCTGCGCACCAGATTCGTGGCGGTCACCATGTCCGGATGGAAGTAGCGGTCTTCTTCCAGTGTCGGCACCTGCGCACGCAGGCTGGCGCGCACGCTTTCCAGCGCGGCACTGGAGCGCAGCGGGGCGTGGAAGTCGCAGCCCTGTGCTGCGGCCAGCAGTTCGATACCGATCACGTTGGCGGCATTCTCGGCCATCTGCATCAGGCGGCGCGCACCGTGCGCGGCCATCGACACGTGGTCTTCCTGGTTGGCCGAGGTCGGGATTGAATCAACGCTGGCCGGGTAGGCGCGCTGCTTGTTTTCCGAGACCAGTGCAGCCGCGGTCACCTGCGGAATCATGAAGCCGGAATTCAGGCCCGGGCGCGGGGTCAGGAACGCCGGCAGGCCGGACAGCGCCGGGTCGACCAGCATCGCCAGGCGGCGCTCGCTGATCGAGCCGATCTCGCACACCGCCATCGCCAGCATGTCGGCGGCGAAGGCGACCGGCTCGGCGTGGAAGTTGCCGCCGGACAGTGCTTCGCCGGTATCGGTGAACACCAGCGGATTGTCGGACACGCCATTGGCTTCGATTTCCAGCGTGGTCGCGGCCTGGCGCAGGATGTCCAGCGCCGCGCCCATCACCTGCGGCTGGCAGCGCAGGCAGTACGGATCCTGCACGCGCACGTCGTTGTCACGGTGCGATTCGCGGATCTCCGAGCCCTGCATCAGCGTGCGCAGCGTCGCGGCGGTGGCGATCTGCCCGCGCTGGCCGCGGATGGCGTGGATGCGCGGGTCGAACGGCGTGTCCGAGCCCTTGGCCGCTTCCACCGACAGCGCGCCGGTGACCAGTGCGGCCTGGAACACGGTCTCGATCTCGAACAGGCCGGCCAGCGCGTAGGCGGTGGAGAACTGCGTGCCATTGAGCAGCGCAAGGCCTTCCTTTGCGCCCAGCTCGATCGGCTGCAGGCCGGCACGTGCCAGGGCATCGACCGCCGGCAGGCGCTCGCCATCGATGAAGGCTTCGCCCACGCCCAGCATCACGCTGGCCAGGTGCGAGAGCGGCGCCAGATCGCCCGAGGCACCCACCGAGCCTTGTGCCGGCACCACGGGCAATACGCCCTTGACCAGCATCGCTTCGAGCAGCAGCAGGGTTTCCTCGCGAATGCCCGATGCGCCCTGCGCCAGGCTGACCAGCTTCAGCGCCATCATCAACCGCACCACGCTGGCCGGCATCGGCTCGCCCACGCCGGCGGCATGCGAGAGCACGATGTTCCGCTGCAGGGTGGCCAGGTCTTCGCGCTCGATGCGCACGCTGGCCAGCTTGCCGAAGCCGGTGTTGATGCCATACACCGGTGCGCCTTTGGCGACGATGGCGGCCACCGCCGCAGCACTGGCGCGCACCACCGGCAGTGCGACCGGGTCCAGCGACAGCGGCGCACCGCGATAGACCTGCCGCCACTGGGCGAGAGTGACATGGCCGGGGCGAAGAACCAGGGTGTTGCTCATGTGTTGCTCCAGGAGGCAGGCAGGTCGGGCTGGCCGCGCACCACGCGCGCGTGCAGCGGGTTGAATCCAATGCGATAGACCAGGTCGGCGGGCGCATCGATGTCCCAGATCGCCAGGTCGCAGTCCATGCCCACCGCCAGCCGGCCGATGCGCTCGCCGTGGCCCAGTGCGCGCGCCGCTTCACGGGTGAAGCCGGCGATGCACTCATCCACGGTCAGGCGGAACAGGGTGGCGCCCATGTTCATCGCCAGCAGCGGGCTGGTCAGCGGCGAAGTGCCCGGGTTGCTGTCGGTGGCCAGCGCCAGCGGCACGCCGGCCGCACGCAGCGCGGCGATCGGCGGCAGGGTGGTATCGCGGGTGAAATAGAAAGCACCGGGCAGCAGCACGGCGACGGTACCGGCAGCGGCCATCGCGGCGATGCCGGCGTCATCCAGATGTTCAATATGGTCGGCCGACAGTGCACCGAAGCTGGCCGCCAGTTCGGCGCCATGCTGGTTGCTCAGCTGCTCGGCGTGGATCTTCACCGCCAGCCCGTTGGCGCGTGCCGCTTCGAAGACCTGCCGCGCCTGCGCCGGCGAGAAGGCGATGTTCTCGCAGAACACGTCCACCGCTTCGGCCAGGCCTTCCGCGGCGATGGCCGGAATCATCACGTCGCACACCTCGTCGATGTACTCCTGTGCTTCGCGGCCCGGCGGAATTGCGTGCGCGCCGAGGAAGGTGGTCACCACGTTGACCCGGCATTCCTCGCCCAGCGCACGCGCCACCTGCAGCTGCTTGCGCTCGTCGGGCAGGGTGAGGCCGTAGCCGGACTTGATTTCGATCGTGGTCACGCCTTCGGCGCGCATCGCCAGCAGGCGCGGCCGGCTTTCGGCGGCCAGCTGTTCCGGGGTGGCAGCGCGGGTGGCGCGCACGGTGGAGACGATGCCGCCGCCGGCACGGGCGATCTCGGCATAGCTGACGCCCTGCAGGCGCTGCTCGAATTCGTTGGCGCGGTTGCCGGCGTAGACCAGGTGGGTGTGGCAGTCGATCAGGCCCGGCGAGATCCAGCGGCCTTCACCGTCGATGCGGGTGGTCGGCTGCAGGTGCGCATCGCTGCCGGCAGCGCCGACGTGGACGATGCGGCCCTCGGCGCAGGCCAGTACGCCATCGCGGATGACACCCAGGCCCTCGCCATCGAGGGTGATCAGGTGGACGTTGGACCAGAGGGTATCGACGTGCATGGCATCCACAACGCGGCTGTGCTTATATGTCTATACAATATAGGCGTCCATTTCGGGTTGTCCAGCCATGTCCGATTCGCGTTCCCTGCTCAGTTTCCATGCTACCCACGCCCTGCTGGCCGAGGGCTGGGCCCGCGATGTCCGCCTGCAGGTGCGGGACGGCCGCATCACGGCAATCAGCAAGGGGCAGGCCGCGCAGGGCGGTGACACCCGCGTCGGCATCCTGGTGCCGGGCCTGCCCAACCTGCACAGCCACGCCTTCCAGCGCGGCATGGCCGGCCTGACCGAGATCGGCGGCGGTGACGGCGACAGCTTCTGGAGCTGGCGCGAGCTGATGTACCGCTTCCTGGCCCATCTGCGCCCGGATGCGGTGCAGGCCATCGCCGCCGAGGCCTACATGGAAATGCTGGAAAGCGGCTTCACCCGCGTCGGCGAATTCCATTACCTGCACCACGACGCCGAGGGCCATGCCTATGCCAACCGCGCCGAGATGAGCGCGCGGATTGCCGCTGCGGCCGATCAGACCGGCATCGGCCTGACCCTGCTGCCGGTGTTCTACGCGCATGCCGATTTCGGTGGCGCGCCGCCGAATCCGGCGCAGCGCCGCCTGATCCACGACGTGGACGGTTTCGCGCAGCTGCTGGACGCCGCCAAGCCGGCATTGGCCGCGCTGCCCGATGCGGTGCTCGGCATTGCACCGCACAGCCTGCGTGCGGTCACCGGCGAGGAACTGAGTGCGTTGCTGCCGTTGACCGACGGCCCGGTGCACATCCATATCGCCGAGCAGGTGCGTGAAGTCGAGGCCTGCCTGGCCTGGAGCGGCCAGCGCCCGGTGCAGTGGCTGTACGACCATGCACCGGTCGATGCGCGCTGGTGCCTGGTGCATGCCACCCACATCACCGATGACGAGCGCGCGGCCATCGTGGCCAGCCAGGCGGTGGCCGGCCTGTGCCCGATCACCGAGGCCAACCTGGGCGACGGCCTGTTCCCGATGCAGGCGTTCGCGCGCGAGGGCGGTCGCTTCGGTGTCGGCTCCGATTCCAATGTGCTGATCGATGCCGCCGAAGAACTGCGCCTGCTCGAATACGGCCAGCGGCTGACCTTGCGCGGGCGCAATGTACTGGCGCCGGATGCCAGCCGCAGCACCGGTCGCTTCCTGTTTGAAGGCGCACTGCGCGGTGGAGCGCAGGCGCTGGGCGTGGCCGCTGGCCTGCAGGTCGGTGCCAGTGCCGACCTGGTCGAACTGGACGCCGCGCACCCGGCGCTGCAGGCGCGACAGGATGACGCATGGCTTGACAGCTGGGTGTTCGCCGCACGTAATGGCGCGCTGCGATCGGTCTGGCGGCATGGCCGCCAGTGCGTGGCCGAGGGCCGCCACCTGCAGCGCGAGGCGATCACCACCGCCTTCGCCGCCGCCCTGCGCGGCGTGCTGGGCTGATCGCCTCCGCCACCGGGATCCCATTACGTGAAGGCAAGCAAGTCCGCCACGCTCAACCAGCGTATCCGCAGCGATCTGGAAAGCCGCATCCTCAGCGGAGAGTGGGCGCCGGGCTTCCGTATTCCGTACGAGCACGAGCTGATGGAGCAATACGGCTGCTCGCGGATGACGGTGAACAAGGTGCTGACCGCACTGGCCGAGAGCGGCATGATCGAGCGCCGCCGTCGCGCCGGTTCATTCGTGGCGCGGCAGCCGCCGCACCTGGAACAGGTGGCGCTGGAGATTCCCGATATCGCGATGGAGGTCGGTTCGCGCGGCCATCAGTACGCGTACCGCCTGCTGCAGCGCGAGCTGCGCCTGGCCGACACCGGCAATGCCGGTGAAGTGGAGCTGGCCGGCAGCGAGAAGCTGTTGGCGATGCGCTGCCTGCACCTGGCCGATGGCCGTCCGCTGGCGCTGGAGCATCGCCTGATCAGTCCGGTCGGCGTGCCCGAGGTACTGGAAGTCGATTTCAGTACCACCGCGCCGGGCAGCTGGTTGCTGCAGAACGTGTCCTGGACGCGCGCGCAGCATCGCATCAGTGCCTGGGGTGCGGACACCGCCACGGCCAGGCTGCTGGACGTGAAACCGGGCACCGCCTGCCTGGTGATCGAGCGCCTGACCTGGCGGGGTGAACAGCCGATCACCCGCGTGCGCCAGGTGTTCCTGGGGGATGCCTGGGACCTGGTTGCGCGCTTCGCGCCGGGCGCTCGCTAGGGATTCCATCCACGCATGGCGCGGATCTACTGGTCCGGTACGGCTGTCGTCTTGAACTCTGTTGGTGCGTGTGTACGATGTGTATCGTCCTTGCATGAAGAGCAGGGACCTCATCCGGGATCTGGAGGCGGCAGGTTGGACCTGTTGCAGGATTCGCGGATCCCATCATGTATTCGTGCACCCGCAGTGGCCTCACGTCATCACCGTGCCTCACCCCAGAAAGGATCTGGGCGAGGGGCTGGTTCAGGCGTTGCGGAAGCTCGCAGGACTGACGTAGGAGGTCCCATGCGCTATCCAGTCTTGATTGAGGCCGGCGATGAACGCACCGCGTGGGGGGTCATCGTTCCCGATCTGCCGGGGTGCTTCTCGGCAGCCGACACGCTTGACGATGCACTCAGCGCGGCCGAGGAGTCTGCGCTTGCCTGGATCGATGCGGCGCTGGATGAGGGGCGCTCGATTCCCAGTCCTTCTGCGCCACAGAAGATCGTCGCCGAGGCTCCCAGTGGTACGGCCTGGATTCTTGCCTACATCTGCATTGATCCATCTCTGCTGGACGACACCATCGAACGGGTCAACATCAGCCTGCCGCGTCGCATCCTGGCCAGGCTGGATGCGCAGGCCAGGGCGGCCGGCGAGTCCCGCTCCAGTTACATCGCCCATCTCGCAGCATTGGGCTGAGCGGGCGCCTTGTAGAGCCCAGCCCATGCTCGGCTGCTGTTCGCGCGATGCGCGATGAGTCGAGCGTGGCTCGACTCTGCAAAGGCATCCACGCATGGCGTGGATCTACCAGAGATTCGTGTATCGGGATTCAGTAGATCCACGCCATGCGTGGATGTTGCCCCATCAATACGTAGCGCACTGCCGCCAGCGCACCGGCTCATCCACGCCGGGGCGGGGATTGAGCTGGATGCGCACGTTGCGCAGGGCAGGGTAGTGCAGCACTTCCTCACAGACCTGCGGCCAGACCTTTTCCAGTTCACCGGTGCGGTTGATCGCCAGCGTCTGCCGGGTCAGCCAGACACCGCTGGCGATGCCGGGCTTGCCGGCCAGGGCGCGGGCCAGATCGGCCTGGTAGCGATCCAGCGTGGCTGCATCCGGATTGGGGTTGCTGCGCGGGTCGGTCGCCGAGGCGACGGCAGCCTCGGCGGCGGCTACGGGTGCTGCCTCGTTCGGGGCAGGTACGGTCGCAGGCGTGGTTGAAGGCGTCGCCACCACCGGCGCTGCAGCAACCGGCGCGGCCTCTTCCACACGCAGGCCCTGCAGGCCCAGGCCAACCAGCAGCCCCAGCGTTGCCGAACCCAGTGCGGCGATGGCGATGCGGCGCAGCGCTTCGTGCCGGGCGCTGGCGCGCACGCGCGCTTCGATGTCGCCGGGCAGGTAAGGCTGCAGCAATGGCCACAGGCGTGGGCCGTCCAGCACTTCAACCGCCTGCTTCTCGGCGGCGCTGCGGCCGTCGCGCTCGATGCGGCCTTCGGTCAGCAGCACGCCGCCCTTGGCCCCGGCCAGGCGCGCGGCCGCACCCAGCTCGTTCACTGCGGCGGTGCCGATGCGGTAGGCCAGGCCATGCTTGCACGACACCAGCCAGTGGTTGGGGCCATCGCTGAGCATGAAATCGCTGCTTGGCTCGCGGGCTTCTTCCGCCGGATCGATCAGCTCACGCAGGCCGCGCTGTTCGCGCAGCATGCGCTTGACCAGAACGGAGAATTCGCGCCAATGCATGCCCGCCAGGGCCTGCAGGCCGAGTTGCATCTCCTTCTGCCGCCGCTTGACCCACCACAGATAGACAACGGCCAGGAAACAGCTAAGCAGGGCCGACAGCAGGGCCAGGATCCAGGGGAGCATGCAGGAGTAGGGCGGAAGGGGCGAAAGCGGAGAACGACAGTGTAAAGGTCGCGGTGCCTGGCCGGGTCAGGATGTTCCTGACAGAAAGCGTGATGGAGCGCGCAGATCGGCGTACAGCGGGCACGAAAAACCCGCCAATCCTGAAGCCGTGAGGGGAGGGAACAAACGGCAGCCGAAGCGATTGGCGGGTTGCTCGCGATTGTCAATCAATTTTTATTGCATTGCAACAATCGTGGTCAGGGCACGCTGTCCGGTGACTGATGGCTGCCCGGAGCAGGGGCATCGGTGCCGGACGCGGCGCGGTTTTCCAGCTTGGCCAGGCGCGCGTGCAGGGCATCAATGCGGGCCTCCAGTGCGGTCACTTCGTCGGCGGTGGGTACATGCAGGCGCTTGAGTACGCCCTGCACCTGGTCATCGAAGGCCTTCTCCACCTTGTTCCAAGTGCCGGAGGCCTTCTCGCGGGCCTCATCCAGCGAGGTCTCGACATTGTCACGCCAGCCCGGGCCCTGGTCGCCGTTGCGTTCACGGCGGCGGGCTTCCCAGGCTTCGCCTTCCTTCACCAGGCCATCGAAGAAGCGGCTGCCCTCGGCCTGGGCGCGACCCAGCGCACCCAACCCGGCCAGCCAGACCTGCTGGGCCGAATCGCTCAGCTTGCGCGAGAAGCGCTCGGCCTGGTCACTGAAAGAGGCATCGTCGTTGCGGCGGTCGTCGTTCTCGTAGTGGTTCATCGCACTTCCCGTGGGAGTTGGGCCTGCCCCCGAGAGTAGCGCGCACCGGCGTTGCACGGCCGTGACGGCCGCCGCCGGGGTTCAGCCCAGCTTTTCCTTCAGCACACGCTGGATCTCGCCTTCGACCATGCCCTTCATCGCCGACAGCAGGAAGCCCAGCTTGGCGGTTACGCGCACCGCGCCCGGCTGCAGTTCGATCGCACCGTCCACGCCGCTGCCGGAGAAGTTCAGTACGTCGGCGGTCCAGGACGACTTCAGGCCAAAGCGCTCGGACAGCTTGGCAGCGACCTGTTCGATCGCGGCGCGCGCCTGTGCATCGGGCAGGGCGTGGGCGTGGCGGACATCGATGGTGGACATGCAGGCTCCTGGCGCAGGGCGGGGATGGTCGAAGAGGGCAAGCATTGTGCGCATCAAGGGCCGCCGCGCCAAGCACTCATCGTGGGTTCTTCTTCGTTGGCGACCAACCTGCTAGGCTGCGCCGCGTGCAGAACCTGCTTGTTCACTTCAGTCAACAACAACAGCCCGACCAGCCCTTGCGGCCCGGGGTGCAGCGCATCGTGCGCCAGGCCAACGGCAGCGTGCGGCTCGGAGATCCTGGCCACGGCGCACTGCTGCTGGCCCAGTTCTGCATGGATGATCGCGGCCTCTGGCTGCAGGTCGGCAACGGCATCCGCGGCGTCCACGTCAACGGTCGCCCGGTACGCCGGATGGCCCTGCTGCGTGCAGGCGATGCGGTGTATGTGGATGGCGTGGAGATGGTCCTGCAGGGCGAGGTCGAAAGCCTGCTGCAGGCGCCTGCGCCGAAAGCCGAAGATGGCAGCGACGAGCAGCAGCGGCTGCTGCGCGGTGTCGGCGGTCTCCATCATGGCCGCAGCTTCACCCTGTCGCGGGCCCGCCTGATCGGGCGTGGCAACGAGGCCGACATCGCCATCGATGACCCGGCTTTTGCCGAGCAGCATGCCCGCGTGGAAGTGCACGGCGAACGCGTGCTGCTGCGCGATCTCGGCAGTGCCGACGGCACCCGCGTCAATGGCGTGGCCGTGCGCCATTGCTGGCTGCAGGCCGGCGACCAGGTGGTGTTCGATGGCCAGCACCGTTTCGTGCTGGAAGTGCCGCATGATCCGCGCCGACGGTCGTTGCCGGTCGAGGACGAGTCGGGCGAGGACGTGGAACAGGCGCCGGTGCTGCCGGCCGCGCCGCGCAGGGTGCGGCGCTGGCCGTGGCTGCTGGTCAGTGCGCTGCTGCTGGCCGCGCTGCTCAGCCTGCTGCTCTGGTTCGGCGCGCGCTGACGGTAGTGCCGGCCGCTGGCCGGCAACCGCC
>NZ_JBHHMJ010000781.1:0-323 GCF_042136455.1 Stenotrophomonas sp. 3diitr2024 | reverse complement strand
GCCCATCGAGAACTGGCGGCAGATCGCCGGGCGCTGCGAATAGATCGTGCAGCGCAGGTGATAGGGATCGATCGCCGCACACCAGCCTTCCTCGTTGCGCGCCATCACGGCACGGCCGGTCGCCCGGCGCTGCCCAAGCCGTTCCGCGCGGTGGTCGGCAGTGACGTGGAATCGGCGGTGTGGGACAGCAACAGCTACTGCGGTGGCTATGCCGCCGACGTGGCGCACATGAGCGACGACTATCTGCGCAGCGGTGACCCGGCAGCGGCGCAGTGCACGTTGAACTGGCTGGGTGCGTGGGCCGACGAGGGCGCCATGCTCGG
>NZ_JBHHMJ010000777.1:0-3044 GCF_042136455.1 Stenotrophomonas sp. 3diitr2024 | reverse complement strand
GGCGTACGCGCCGGCGCCGGCGTGACCGCGCGCGGCGCGGCGCTGGCGACGGCAACCGGTGCCACAGGGGCGCTGCGCGCCGGCGGTGCGCTCGGCGGCAGGCTGCTGACCGCCACGTCCGGCACGGCGCTGGCCACGCCCTGGGTGGTGGCCGGCTGGCCACGCGCAGGCATGGCGTCGGCCGGCAGGCGCTTGACCAGGCGATCAATGTCGCTGTCGGCGGTGGCACGCGCAGCCGTTACCGGGCGCGTACTGGCCGCCGCGACAGCCGTTTCGGCGGCACGGCGCTCGCGGCGCGACGGCTTTTGGGCCAGCAGGTTGCTCTCGCCCGGTTGCAGCGCACGCACTTCCACGTTGCCGGTACCGCGCTGGGTGATGCCCAGCCGCACCGCGGCGGCATAACTGAGGTCGACCACGCGGCCATCATGGAACGGGCCACGGTCGTTGACGCGCACGATCACCGACTCGCCGTTGTCCAGGTTGGTGACGCGGGCGAAGCTGGGCAGCGGCAGCGTCTTGTGCGCGGCGGTGAACTGGTACATGTCGTAGACCTCGCGGTTGGAGGTAAGGCGGCCGTGGAACTTGGCGCCGTAGTACGAGGCCGTACCGCGCTCGACATAGTTGCGGGTGTCGTCGAGCACCTTGTACGACTTGCCCAGCACCACGTACGGCGACTTGTTGCCGATGGCCGAACGCTCTTCGGCGGTCACTTCCGGCTCGGGAATGCAGGCGACGTTGGGAATGTAGTCCGGGGTGCTGTCACGCACGCCTGGCTTGTACAGCCCCCCGGCGGTGTAGTTGCCGCGCGTGTTCGGGTCTTCCTTGGCCGCAGCATAGGGCGAGCCCTCCGGGCAATGCGCCGGGCGCGAGCCGCGACCCTGCACCACCGTGCCGCTGGGCTTGCCACCGTGGCCGGTCGTGGCCGGCTTCTTCGGCGCACTGCTGCAGGCAGCCAGCGCGAGGACGATCAAGCTCGGGACCAGCCATCTGATGTTCATGCCGGGGGCAGCTCCTGTCCGGCGATGGCCTGCGACAACTGGAACACGGCCATCGCGTACATCTTCGAGAGGTTGTAGCGGGTGATCGCGTAGTAATTCTGGAAGCCCAGCCAGTACTGCTTGCCGGTGCTGCCCTCAAGCGTGATCGGCGTTGCGGTGGCGCCCGGCTGCACCGCAGCGCTGGGCTGGTAGCCGCGCTGCGCCAGGTCGGCCAGCGACCAGGTCGGCATCCATTCGGTCGGGTTGAACTCCTCGCGACCCGGCGCCAGCGTGGCCGGTACGGCCACCTGGCCACCACGGACCCAACCGCCCTTCTTCACGAAATAATTGGCGATGGACGAGAACACATCGTCGTAGCTGGTGAACAGGTCGCGACGGCCATCGCCATTACCGTCCACGGCGTAATCGAGATAGCTGGACGGCATGAACTGGCCCATGCCCATCGCACCGGCATAGCTGCCCTTGAGCGTGGTGATGTCCAGCTTTTCCTCACGGCCCAGCTCGAACAGCTTGGCCAGCTCATCGCGGAAGAACAGCTCGCGGCGCACTTCGCGTTCCAGCTTGGCCGGGTCGCCACTGCGCGGGTAGTAGAACGCCAGCGTGTACAGCGCATCGAGCACGCGGTGGTTGCCGGCATTTTTCCCGTAACTGGTCTCCACGCCGATGATCGCCACGATCACTTCGGCCGGCACGCCGGTGCGCTGCTGCACGCGATCCAGTTCGGCACGATGCTGGGCCAGGAACGCGCGGCCGCCATCGATGCGTGCCTTGCTGATGAACATCGGCCGGTATTCGTTCCACGGTTTGACCCGTTCGGCCGGGCGCGACATGGCGGCGATGATCGGCTGGCGCACCTGCGCCTGATCGAGCACGCTGCTGATCTGCTCCGGCTTCAGCCCATAGCGCTTGGCCGTATCGGCAACAAAGCGGGCCCGTGCGACCTCGAACGGCACCGGAGTGAGATCGACCGGCGGCGCTGTAGCAGCGGCCGCTTCGGGCGCGGCTTCGGCCGGGCCGTGGGCCTTGGTGGCGGGCTGGCGCGGCGTACTGCTGGCCTGGGGCGAAGACGGTGGGGACTTCGGCTGGGTCGCGCAGGCGACCAGGCCGAGGGTGAGCATGCAGGCCAGAGTGCGTCGAATCATCGTCGCAGGTTAGCAGGTCATGGATGAATTAAAACCCCTAACACCATGAATCACAACGATTTGCCCGCGTTCAGCGGGAAATGTGAAGACGTCGTGATCGAGCTTCCCCATTCAGATAGAGGTGGCCGGTTGCGTCCCCATCCCCGCAGACGTAACCGGCGACCGGATCCGGTCGGTACCTGCGCGGCTGCCGCTCCCCAGTGGCAGTTCCCCGCGCTCCCTGTACCCGTTGGATCAGTACTGCTCCCGCCCGACGCCCCCTCGCGCTGCATCGATTGACGGCGCGCCGTGCCGAACGGGCCGCCATTGTGCAGGCCGATTACGACAAGTCCATTGATCAAGATCAACGCGGTGTAAAAATGTGAACCAGATAACGTTTTTCGCGGACTTTGGTCGGAGAGCGTGTTGCGTCGCATTGTTGTGAGAACGCTTCCACAACGGGCATTGCGCAGCGCCAGGAAGTCTCCGGCCAACGGCGCAGCCCCTCGTGGGTCGCCGCGAAAAGCAGTTCACGGGTGAGGCCAGGTAGATGGGCTGCGCAGGGGCCGCTGCAAGTACGTCCATGTAAGCTCGGTCGCCGCATCCATGCGGCTCACGCCCCTGCGCAGCCCATCTACCCGGCCACGGATAGGTTCCGTGCGCGTCTACCCACGGAGAAGAAAGAGAAGATCAAAAGCGGGTCGCGGCGCTGCGCTTGCTCATAAGCCGAGCACGGCTCGGCTCTACACAAGGCAATGAAGCGACCCGCCAGGCTGCATTTGCTTTTGATCTTCTCTTTCTTCTCCGTGGGTAGACGCGCCCGAAAACTATCAGGGGGCGGGCGCGGTGGGTTCGCGGGACCGTTGGCGCCATGGATGGCGCCATCGAGCCCCCAGGGACGGGTTTACGGCGTGTCCCGCGAACC
>NZ_JBHHMJ010000772.1:0-12323 GCF_042136455.1 Stenotrophomonas sp. 3diitr2024 | reverse complement strand
TCCCCATGCCGCGCTTCGTGCGGTGAGCCGAGCATGGCTCGGCTCTACAGGGAGCCCGCGCGGCATCCGGGCCGCATCGCTTGCGTCAGGTCAGATCGATCACGCGCCCACCAATGACCACCTGCCGCAGGCGCAGTTCGGTGTCCAGTACCACCAGGTCGGCGCGGGCGTCGGGCGCAATGCGGCCGCGATCGCCCAGGCCCAGATAGTCGGCCGGGAAGGTGGAAACACGTTGCGAGGCGTCGGCCAGCTCCAGGCCGACGCGCACCAGGTTGCGCAGCGCCTGGTCCATGGTCAGCGCGCTGCCGGCCAGTGAACCGGTCGCCAGGCGCACGCAGCCGCCGCACTTGTGCACGCGCTGCTCGCCCAGCGCGTACTCGCCGTCGGGCATGCCGGTGGCGGCCGTCGCGTCGGTCACCGCATACAGGCGCGGGATCGCGCGCGCGGCCAGGCGGATCACGCCGGGATGGATGTGCTGCAGGTCGGGAATGATCTCGGCGTACTGTGCATGCGCCAGCGCCGCTGCGGCGATGCCGGGTCGGTAATGGTCGACACCGGTCATGCCATTGAACAGATGGGTGAAGCCGGAGGCGCCGGCCTGCAGCGCGGCTACGCCTTCCTCGTAGGTGCCGGCGCTGTGGCCGAGCTGCACGCGGATGCCCATCGCCGAAAGCGCGGGAATCAGTGCGGTGTGATCGCCGATTTCCGGTGCCAGCGTCATCACCCGGATCGGCGCCAGTGCGTGCAGTTGCTGCACCAGCGCCAGCGTCGCCTCGATCGTACGGTTGGGCTGTGCACCGAGCCGCTGCGGGCTGATGAACGGTCCTTCCAGATGCACGCCGACGATGCTGGCGGCGTCGGCATCGGGCGCCGCCATCGTCGCAGCCACGCCCTGCAGCGCGTGCTCGATCTCATCCAGGCCGGCGGTCATGGTGGTTGCCAGCAGCGTGGTGGTACCGAAGCGCAGATGGGTGCGCGCGATGGTGCGCGCCACGTCGCCGCCCTGCATCAGGTCCACCCCGGCCGCGCCGTGCACATGCAGGTCGATGAAGCCGGGCAGGATGACCGGCAGCTGCAGGTCGTCAGCACCACTGTGGTCATCCACCTGCAGCTGGCGCACGTGTGAATCGAAGTGTACCTGGCCACGCCGCCAGCCCAGCGGGGTGAGGATGCGGCCATGCAGGGAACGGATGTCGGTCATGCGGGAGGCTCGGCAATGATCACTTCGATACCCAGCCGCTGCAGCCCTTCGCGGGTTGCCTCGTCGATGCCGGCGTCGGTGATGATGGCGTGGATCTGGTCGAGGCGGGCGATGCGGTGCAGGCTGACACGGCCGAACTTGGAGGCGTCGGTCAGCACCACGATGCGGCGCGCGCGCTCGACCATGCGGTGGTTGAGGCGGGCTTCGGCCTCGTCGTGGGTGGTCAGGCCGAACTGCAGGTCCAGGCCATCCACGCCAAGGAACAGGGTGTCGAAGCTGTACGAGTTGAGGCTGGCCTCGGCCTGGCTGCCCTGCAGCGACAGCGACTGCTGGCGCAGCAGGCCACCGGTCAGCAGCACGGTGATGCCTGCGGCATTGGCCAGTTCCCAGGCGATGTTCAGGCCATTGGTCATCACCGTCACGTCGCGATGCGCGCGCAGGTGGCGGGCCAGCGTCATCGTGGTCGAGCCGGAATCGATGATGATGTTGTCGCCCGGCTGCACCAGGCGCGCAGCGCGCGCACCGATCGATTCCTTCAACGGCAGGTTCAGCGCGTCCTTCTCATGGATGTCCTGTTCCTGCGGCGGCGTGCGCACCAGGGTGGCGCCGCCGTGGGTGCGGTTGGCCAGCCCCTGCGACTCGAAGTGGGTCAGGTCGGCACGGATGGTCACCGCCGACACGCCGAAACGCTCGACCAGATCGGCCACCTGCACCGAGCCGTGCTCGATCAGCAGCTGCAGGATCTGTTGCCGGCGGGAGCGGGTGTTGCGCATGGCCATTCTCGGTTTCGCGGGGAAAGGTAGAGATTAGCCGTTCGCAGCAACTGCGGCAGCCGAACCTGCGTTCTGCGTGCGGGTTCCGGCCTGGTTGGCGCTGCAGGCGCGCGCGTACTCGCCCAGGCACAGGCCGATGCGGTGCTGCACCAGCGCGGTGGGGGTGTTGGCCAGCGTGCCCTCACGCACGGCGCGGTACTGCTCCGGCAGGTACTGGCTGAGCAGCACCAGTGGCGGCGCGTGCTGTTCCAGGTTGGCGAACAGGGTCTGCACCGCCTGCACCAGCGCGGGCTCGCCCCAGTAGTAACGGCAGCGGTCGCTGAAGGAGTAGCTGCGCAGCAGGCGCAGCGCGGCGTCATCGCCCTGGTAGTAGGACTGCCAGTACTTCGGCTGCGCCACCATCACCTCGTCCAGCACCTGCGGCAGGCGCGAGCACTGTGCCGCCGGCAGCAGTTCGGCCTCGATCGCGGCCAGCGCGAACAGCGCTTCGCGGTAGGCGAAGGTGGCCGCGGGCCCGACCTTGAGGATGGCGAAGTGGTCGCGCACCAGCGCGTGCAGGCCGCTCTCGCGCTGGTAGTCGGTGGAGTGCGCTTCGAACACGATGCGTGGCTGCTGTTCGAGGAAATCGGCCAGCGTACTGGCAGCCGCGGCGTCGTACTCGTGCACGCTGCTGTGGTCGAAGTCCACGCCCGGCTGCACCACCATCGCGATCACACGCTGCCACGCATCGCGCAGCTGCGAGGTATCGAAGGCCTGCCGGTGGATGGCCAGGGTCTGCGCGGCGGCGGCCGGCGTGGTCACCTGCAGGCCCTCGGCCAGCGAGGCTTCGCCTCCGGGAATCGGCACTTCGGTACCGATCACGTAGACCGGCGGCGGCAGGCCATGTTCGGCGGCGGTGCGCTCGGCGATTTCGGCCAGCTCGGCCGAGCGCGCGGCGACGATGGCATCGGGCAGCGGCACCGGATCATCGGCGCAGGACATGCTGCAATCCAGATGGATCTTGTGGAAACCGGCGGCGACGTAGGCCTCGATCAGCACGCGCGCGTGGGTCATCGCTTCGGCCGCCGGGCGCTTCTGCCAGGCATTCGGGCCGAGGTGGTCGCCGCCCAGGACCAGCCGCTCGCGCGGGAAGCCTTCTTCATCGGCCAGCGTACCCACGTAGTCGCGGTACTGCGGCGGGGTCATGCCGGTGTAGCCGCCGAACTGGTCGACCTGGTTGGAGGTGGCCTCGATCAGCAGCACGGTGCCATGCGCCAGGGCGACGTGCATGGCCGCGCGCAGCACCTGCTCGTTGCTGCAGCAGACGCTGTACAGGCCGACGTTGGCGCCGGCGCGGTGGGAAGCAAGCAGGGTCTGCAACGGGGACATGGTCAGGCTCCGGAGATCAGGAAAACGAGGGTTGGCAGGCGAGCAGGGCAGCGCCACGCGCGCCACCGGCATCGCCGAACCGTGGCGGCACGATCGGCGGGACCTGCACGCCATTGAACAGATGGGTGGCGATGGCGGCCGGCAGCTGCTGGTACAGCGGCGCGTACTGCGAGAGTCCGCCGCCGAGCACGATCACGTGCGGGTCCAGCGCCAGCACCAGCGCGGCCAGGCTGTGGCCGAGCAGATCACGATGGATGTCCAGCGCCTTGCGCGCGCGGGCATCGCCGGCTTCGGCCAGCGTGATCACCGCACTGGCATCGACGGCGCTGCCTCCAAGGTGGCGTTCGATCATGGCCAATCCGCTGCCGGACACATAGCGCTCCACGCAGCCCTGCAGGCCGCAGCCGCAGTCCAGCAGCGGCAGGCCATGGCGCTGCAGCAGATGGCCGGGCACGCTCCAGTGGCCCCATTCGCCGGCCAGACCGTTGAAGCCGGACAGCAGCCGGCCCTGCAGGCAGAAGCCACCGCCGGCACCGGTGCCGAGGATGGCGCCGAACATGCTGGGGTAGCCATCGGCGGCGCCGCCGTGCGCTTCCGACAGGGCAAAGCACTGCAGGTCATTGCCGAAATGCAGCGAGCGTTGCAGCCGCGCCTGCAGATCCTGCGCCACGCATTGGCCGGTCAGTGCGGGCACGTTCGCGCTGAGCTGGCGGCCACTGCGGCGGTCACGCACGCCGGGCAGGGCAATGCCGATGGCCGCATCATTCCGGCCCAGCGCGGCGTCGGCCTCGGCCACCAGCGTCACCACGGCCTGCAGGAAACCATCGTAGTCGCCCTGCGGCGTGGCCACGCGGCGGCGCCAGGTGACCTGCATCGCCGCATCGCACGCCACCAGCTCGATCTTGGTGCCGCCGATGTCGATGCCATAGCAGGCGTGGGCGATCAGCTCAGCCATGGTGGATGGTGACGCCCTTGACGACGCGGTTGACGGTGCCGTCCGGGAACGGGTTGTCCGGGGTCAGTCCCAGCGCGGCCGAGCGCTGCAGCGCGAACAGCTGCGCGAAGCCCAGCCACACCGGTGCCAGCCACGGATCGTCCAGCGCCGGTACGGTGAGGGTGTAATCGTCATCGGCGCCGATGTCCGAATGTGGACCGATCGCCAGCACCTGCCCGGCCACGCCATCGCGGCGCAGTTCTTCCAGCAGGTCCTGCTCGTAGCGGCGCGCGAGCGGCTGCACGCTGCGCAGCACTACCACCACGGTGTTGCCATCCAGCGTCGACTTGGGGCCATGGCGGAAGCCCAGCGGCGTGTTGGCCAGCGCCAGAACGCGGCCAGCGGTCAGCTCCAGCACCTTCAGTGCACACTCGCGGGCCAGCGCTTCCAGCGGCCCGCTGCCAAGGTAGATCACGCGGTTGAACGGGCGCTGCGCAAGCGTTGCCACTGGTGCGTCCCACTGCGCCTGCCCTTCGCGGGCCAGCGCGGCGATCTGCTTCAGGCGCGCCACGCGCGCATCCCACGGCGAGCGATCGAACACCGTCAGTGCCGCCAGCAGCATGCAGGTCAGGCTGCTGGTCATGGCGAAGGCACGATCGCAGCTTGCCGAGGGCATCAGCACGGTGCAGGTATCGGCACGGCCGGCGCCACGGCGGGCCAGTTCGCCATCGGCGTTGCAGGTGATATCGAGGAAGCGCGCGTCGTCCACGTCGCTGCGCACGCGCTCCACCGCTGCCACGCTTTCCGGGCTGGAGCCACTGCGGCCGAACGACACCAGCAGGGTCGGTCGGTCACGCTGCAGGTACAGCGCCGGGTGGGTCAGCAGGCTGGTGGTGTGCACCACGCGCACATCGGCTGGCCACTGCGCGTTGATCGCGTCGGCCACCATTTCGGCGATGAAGCCCGAACTGCCGGCGCCGGTGAACAGCACGCGCTGGTTGGGATCGTTGAGGCTGTTGCCAAGAAAGGCCTGCAGGCGGTCGCGGGCACGCGACAGGTCCTGGGCGAGGGCTTCCCACAGCGCGGGCTGCTGGGCGATTTCGGTAGCGGTATCGGCTCCGCCCAGGCGCTGCCAGGCGGACACATCGGAAAGCAGGGTGACGTCCATTCGGAGGTTCCAGTTGGGCCAGCGCACCATCTGCGTTTTCTTTCGAAATGTCAAATAGCGAAAGTAAAAAGAAAGAAAATGGCGTGGTGGCTTTTCCCGCCAGGGAGTGCTCGGGGAAGCGAAAGAACGGGCCGGATGCCGTATCGCACAATGCTTAACAGGCACCTGCAAGCGCTTACACAAAGTATTGCGACGCAACAACTTTCGTTTCAATGGAATATATCTTCCTTTTTCCTTTCAATTTGTTGACATCTTTCGAATCGCTGCCCTAGAGTCGGCCCAGTCGCTTTCGAAACGCCCGGTGAACGGGTTGGGAGTCCGCGTGGAAAACTGCGTACGTCGCTCGCCGCTGATGCTGGCCCTGATGCCGGCCTTGATGCTGGCGTCCATGACGGCCCGGGCCGAGCCGGTCGGCAACCTGCGGTCGGTCAGCGCCAGCGCCAGCCGCGATGGCGTGCAGGGCTGGGACCTGCAGACCGACAAGGGAGCGCGCATCCGCATTGAACTGCCGGCGACCGACATCATCCGCGTGCAGGCCGGCCGCAACGGCACGTTGACCGGGGCCGGCGACAAGGCCGCACCGATCGTGCTGCCGCAGCCCAAGGCGAACGTGCAGGCGCAGCTGGAAGAAGACGCGCAGGAAATCCGCGTGCGTACCGACGCACTGGTCCTGCATGTGCAGCGGCAACCGCTGCGCCTGCGCCTGGAACGCCTGGACAACGGCCAGCCCACCGCGCTGTGGCAGGAACTGCAGCCGCTGGACCTGGAGGCCACGCAGAGCGTGCAGGTGCTGTCCTCGCAGGCCGATGAGGGCTACTTCGGTGGCGGCCAGCAGAACGGCCGCTATCAGTTCAAGGGCCGCGAGCTGGAGGTGTCCTATTCCGGCGGCTGGGAAGAGGGCGACCGCCCCAGCCCGGCACCCATGCTGCTGAGCAGCCGTGGCTGGGGCATGCTGCGCAATACCTGGAGCGATGGCAGCTACGACCTGCGCCAGCCCGACCAGGCCACGCTGCTGCATCGCGAAGACCGCTTCGATGCCTACTACTTCGTCGGCGCGGACCTGCCCAAGCTGATCGAGCGTTACACCCAGCTGACCGGCCGCCCGAACATGGTGGCGCGCTGGGCGCTGTCCTATGGCGATGCCGACTGCTACAACGACGGCGACAACAGCAAGAAGCCCGGCACCGTGCCCGAAGGCTGGAGCGACGGCCCGACCGGCACCACGCCGGATGTGATCGACAGCGTGGCCAAGCAGTACCGCGCCCACGACATGCCCGGTGGCTGGATCCTGCCCAATGATGGCTACGGCTGCGGCTACAAGCAGTTGCCGGAAACGGTGAAGGGGCTCGCCGGCTACGGCTTCCGCACCGGCCTGTGGACCGAGAACGGCGTCGACAAGATCGCCTGGGAAGTCGGCAAGGCCGGCAGCCGCGTGCAGAAGCTGGACGTGGCCTGGACCGGCAAGGGCTACCAGTTCGCGATGGATGCCAACCGCCAGGCGTTCAACGGCATCCTCGACAACTCCGATTCGCGCCCGTTCCTGTGGACGGTGATGGGCTGGGCCGGTATCCAGCGCTACGCCGTAGCGTGGACCGGCGACCAGAGCAGCAGCTGGGATTACATCCGCTGGCACGTGCCGACCCTGGTCGGTTCGGGCCTCTCCGGCATGGCCTACGCCAGTGGCGACGTCGATGCAATCTTCGGCGGCAGCGCCGAGACCTTCACCCGCGACCTGCAGTGGAAGGCGTTCACGCCGGTGCTGATGGGCATGAGCGGCTGGTCGTCGAACGCGCGCAAGCACCCGTGGTGGTACGACGAGCCGTACCGCAGCATCAACCGCGACTACCTGAAGTTGAAGATGCGCCTGACCCCGTACATGTATGGGCTGGTGCACGAGGCCGCGCAGACCGGCGCACCGCCGGTGCGGGGGCTGATGTGGGACTACCCGCGCGACCCGCATGCACAGGATGAGACCTACAAGTACCAGTTCCTGCTCGGCCGCGACCTGCTGGTGGCGCCGGTGTACCGCAGCCAGGCCGCCAGCCGTGGCTGGCGCCGCGACATCCACCTGCCGGCCGGCGGCTGGATCGACTACTGGGACGGCCGCCGCGTGCAGGCCGGTGCCGACGGCCGCCAGCTGGACCGCCAGGTGGACCTGGCCACGCTGCCGGTGTTCGTGCGCGCCGGTGCGATCCTGCCGATGTACCCGTCGATGCTGTTCGACGGCGAAAAGCCGCTCGATGAAGTGACCTTCGACCTGTACCCGCAGGGCGACTCGCAGTACACGTTGTACGAAGACGATGGCAACACGCGCCGTTACCAGCAGGGTGAGTCGAGCACGCAGGTAATCCGCGTGCAGGCGCCTGCACTGGGCAGTGGCCCGGTGCAGGTGCAGATCGATGCGGTGCAGGGCCAGTACAACGGCCAGCTGGCGCAGCGTCGTTATGGCCTGCGCGTGCTCAGCCGGCAGGCGCCACGTGCAGTGCAGGCCGGTGGCCGCGCGTTGCCAGCGCTGGCCGATGCGGCGGCGTTCAACGGTGCGGCTGAAGGCTGGTACTTCGATGCCAAGGAGCGCCGTGGCACGCTGCACGTGCGTACCGCTGTCCAGGACATCCGCCAGCCGCTGCAGCTGCAGCTGGACTTCGCGGCGGCCGCTGCGGCCGCCGACGATGCCTATCCGGCCGCGCCGGTACTCGGCCGCGAACTGCCCGCAGACAGCCTGCTGGTGGTCAACCGCCCGGCCGAGGAGCCCGGCCATGCGCTGGAGAACGCCTTCGATGACGATCCCAACACCTGGTTCCGCAGCGTGCGCAACCAGGCCGTGCGCACTGGCGCGCACGAGTGGGTGATCGGCTTCGGCGAGCGCAGGATGATCGATGGCATCGACATCGCGCCGCGCAACGACAAGAACTGGAAGCACGGCCAGGTGCGCGATTACGAGGTGTACCTGGGCGACAGCAATGGCGAGTGGGGCGAGCCGATCGCCCGTGGCCGCCTGCAGCTGAAGGAAGGCGTGCAACGCATCGACTTCCCGGCCCATGCCGGCCGCCTGCTGCGCTTCCGCGTACTGAGCGTGCAGAACCCCGAAGGCGACAGCGCCAGCAGCACCGACCCGATGGTGACCGCCGCCCAGGGCAGCGCCCGCGCGTTCGATGCACTGCAGCCGCGCGACGTCGGCCCGATCGCACTGTCCACCTTCCACATCCTCGAACACCAGGAACCGGAGCGACCGGCCCGGCAGCGCTATCTCTCCGAGCTGCCGGTGCCGGCCGCGCTGGCCAGCCAGCTGCGTACCGACCAGTCCTTCCGTGGCGACGCCGGCATGCGCATGAACGGCCTGCAGTTCCGCCGTGGCCTGGGAGTCGGCGCCAACAGCCGCATCGACCTGCGCCTGCAGGGCGGCTGGCACCTGCTGCGTGCCGACCTCGGCATCGACGACGCCTGCCGCAACGCCGGCGGCCTGCAGTTCCAGGTATGGGGCGACAACCGCCTGCTGTACGACAGCGGCCTGGTGAAGGCGCCCGGCGTGGTCAAGCCGGAGCTGGACATCCGTGGCCTTTCCACCCTGAGCCTGCGCACGCTGGGTGCGCAGGGCAGCCAACCCGCCCAGGTCTGTGCCAACTGGGCCAACGCCGTACTGATCGGCCAGGAGGGCGACTCCGCCAGCATCGTCGCCCCATGACCCCCACGTAACACCGCTCCTCCCCCGCCCCATCCCGACTACGGCCCTCATGGCCGTGGCCCGGGAGCGTTTTGCCCGCCGAACGCCCACGCGCTCACTCAGTTGCGCCGCACCCCTGCCAGGAGAGAACCCCGATGTTGCCCGCCCGCCACCACCGCCCCCCCTGCCGCCCGATCGCTCCGCTGACGCTGGCCATTGCCGGCGCGCTGTTCTCGCTTGCTGCTCCTGCCTTCGCCCAGGAGAGCAAGGACAACGCCACCGACCTCGCCCGTATCGAGGTCACCGGCTCCAACATTCGTCGCACCGACGTTGAAACCGCCTCGCCGGTGCAGGTGATCAGCAAGCAGGACATCCAGAACATGGGTGCGCGCACGCTGCTGCAGGTGCTCGACAACCTGCCGGCCGCTCGCCCCGCGCAGCAGGATGCGCGCTCGCTGTTCACCGGTTCCGATGGTGCCTCGCAGGCCAACCTGCGCGGGTTGGGCGCACAGGGCACACTGGTGCTGCTGAACGGTCGCCGCCTGTCGTACTACGGCGCACCGGCCGGGTTCCAGACCCAGTTCGTCAACATCGATGCGATCCCGGCGGCGGCCATCGAGCGCATGGAAGTACTGACCGACGGCGCGTCGGCCGTGTACGGTACCGACGCGGTGGCCGGCGTGATCAACGTGATCACCAAGCGCAACTTCCAGGGTGCTGAGATCAGCTTCACCAACGACACCTCCTCGCGCATCGATTCCTACGGTGAGCGCCAGGCCAGCATCACCGCCGGCTTCGGTGACCTGGCCGAGAACCGCTTCAATATCTATGGCGCGGTCAACATGTACCGTCGCGACGCGATTCCGCTGAGCGATTTCTACGACAAGCGTCCGGACCAGTACTACGTCAACAACCCGAACTACCTCAACAACCTGCGCCTGGGCGTGGGCAGCAGGCCGGGCGAGTTCAACCCGGGCACCTACTTCGCCTTCGATCCGGTCACCGGCCGCCGCGTGCAGGAAGCCGCGCCGGGCTGCAGGAACGTGCTGACCAGTGAAGCGGCCGGCCCGCGTTGCGTCTGGGAAACCTGGATGAACAACGAGATCGATGCCGGCGCCAAGTCCGAGCGCAACACCGCCTACCTCAACGGCACCTTCCTGGTCGGTGACAACACCGAGATCTTCGCCGAGGCGACCTATACCGACATCGACCTGCGCGCCAACGGCGGCACGCCGCGCACCTATGGCACCACGACTGGCAACCCGACCAGCTGGTTCTCGCGCAACACCGGCAACACCGTCAACCAGTTCCTGTACCCGTTCCTGGGCCCGAACAACGAGTACAACCACGCCAGCCCGCAGTTGAAGGCCATGATGGGCGGCGTGGTCGGCCTGAACTACCTGCTGCAGGATGCCGGCCCGAACTACTTCGGCCAGCGCAATACCGACAAGAGCTACCGCGTGCTGGCCGGTGCGCGTGGCAACCGGGGCGACTGGAACTGGGAAACCGCATTCGCCAGCGCCGGCACCCACTCCACCACCTACCAGACGATCAACGTCAACACCAAGGGCTTCGAGAAGGCGTTCGGGCCGTACACGATCGATCCTGGTACCGGTCGGGTGATCATCTCCGACCACCCGGCGTACAAGTTCGGCGAGATCAGCGAAGCCAACGCCGCGTTGATCCGTGAAGCGTTCCCGACCTTCGACATCCAGTCGTGGACCCGCCTGCATACCCTGGACGGCAAGATCGAAGGACCGCTGTTCCAGCTGCCGGCGGGCGAGATGCGCGCCGCGTTCGGCTTCAACGCCAGCCGTGAGACCTTCTACACCCCGGGCAACGCCGATGCGGCCAATGGCCTGATCACCCAGCAGGGCGGCTCGTGGTTCGACGGCAAGCGCAACACCTACGCGCTGTTCGCCGAGACCGTGGCGCCGATCACCGACAAGCTGGAACTGGATGCGGCGGTGCGCGTGGACAAGTACCCGAACTTCAGCGCCAACATCGCGCCGAAGATCGGCTTCAAGTACCAGGCGTTCGATCAGCTGATGTTGCGCGGCACCTATTCCACCGGCTTCCGCGCACCGAGCCTGGCTGAGTCCGGCAACGGCGGCGTATTCGCACAGCTCGGTGGCTTCCGTGACGAACTGCGCTGCGGCGAGACCAACGCCATCGCCAACCTGCTGCTGAAGTCGCAGCGGCCGGGTGACGTCGACCTCGGCAAGACCCTGCTGAACGTCGACTGCAGCCGCACCGTGGCGCGCATGACCCAGCCGAACAAGGACCTGAAGCCGGAAAAGGCCAAGATCGCCACCCTCGGCTTCGTCTACGAGCCGGCAACCTGGCTGTCGGTGTCGGCCGACTACTGGTTCATCTACCGTGACAACGAAATCGTCGCGCCGGACTATCGCCGCATGGAAGACATCATCTCGATGTCGCGCTCGCCGATCACCGACAGCGACCGTGCCAACCTGGCGCAGCTGGCGGCAATGTGCGCCGATCCGGCCAGCGGCGTGAGCTGCCCGGCCACCCTGCCGGGCTACTCCGCCGGCAACGTGGCCAGCGTGGTCGGCCAGTACAAGAACCGCGGCAAGACGCTGATCGACGGCTTCGACATCGACGCGCGCAGCCGCTTCTCGCTGGGCGACTGGGGCAGCCTGAACATCGGCCTGGCCGCCACCATCGCCAACCGCAACCGCTTCTATATGGACGCGGAGAACGGCTGGTACTACGGCGACGTGGTGGGCTACTACAACAACCCGCGCCTGCGTGCCACGCTCAATGCAGACTGGACCTACAAGCAGGTGACCACCAGCATGTTCGTCAACTACGTGGGTGGCACCAAGTGGGCTACCGACCAGATCGACGAAGAGAGCAACAACAAGGAAACCTGCACCGGCGGCTACCTGGCCCTGCAGAAGAGCAAGTGCGATGGTGCACCGTCGTGGTGGACCGCCAACATGAGCGTCACCTGGCGCCCGGATGATGCGTGGAACCTGAGCTTCACGGTCAAGAACCTGTTCAACCGCCTGCCGTTCTACGATCCGAACAGCTTCCTGGGTGACTCCAGTGACTACGCCACCATCTTCGGCCGTGGTTACAGTGTGACCATCGGCTACCGGTTCAAGTAATTCCGTTTGCGTGACCTGCGTGCACGTTCGAACACGCCGGTGATCATGCTGACCGCGCGGGCCGAGCCGATCGACCGCGTGCTGGGC
>NZ_JBHHMJ010000762.1:0-329 GCF_042136455.1 Stenotrophomonas sp. 3diitr2024 | reverse complement strand
GGCACGCGCCCGGCTCAATCGCGCAGCTTGGGACTCATGGGGCTCCTGCTCGCGATGATGCGCTGCCGGTAGGCCTCCGAAGGATAGAAGGTCCACGGGCTCTCACAGCCATCGCTGTTGGTGCCGTAGCCGACCACCTCGGCAAGGATGGTGGCGCCGCGCGCCTGCGCGTGTTCCAGGTCTTCCAGGATCAGCGTGCAGGCGCCCTCGCCCAGCACCAGGCCGTGATCGTTCACCGCATAGCCGATGCTGTTGCGCTGCCGGCGGGTACAGCGCAGCGCCAGCAGGGCGGCCAGCGCCTCATGCACGTGGCGGCCGGCAAAGGGATA
>NZ_JBHHMJ010000758.1:0-7501 GCF_042136455.1 Stenotrophomonas sp. 3diitr2024 | reverse complement strand
CATCCGCGGTGCCGAACTGACCGGTGGCGTGCTGCTGGCCGGCTTCGACATCAACGCCCAGCTGAGCTACACCGACCCATGCAACCGCACCGGCGGCAGCACCCAGTTCGACAACTGGCTGCCGAAGAAGGCCAGCAGCAGCAACAGCATCGCCGCCAGCGTCCAGTGCACCGCCTTCATGCCGCGCCAGCCGTAGCGCCGGCGGCCGATCAGCAGCACGCCGAACACGATCCACGACAGCACGCTCAGCACGGTCTTGTGCACCAGCTTCTGCGCCAGCAGGTCGTCGACGAACAGCACCCCGGTGACCAGGGTGAGGGTCAGCAGCGCGAAGCCGACGGTGATCACCCGGAACAGCAGTGATTCCAGGTCGGCCAGCGGCGGCAGCGCGCGCAGCCAAGGCCGGAACTCGCGGCGGCGCAGGGCGCGTTCCTGCAGCCACAGCATGATCGCCAGCAGCGCGGCGATGCTCAGCGTGGCGTAGGCCAGCAGGGCCAGCCAGGCGTGGCTGGCCAGGCGCCAGCCCAGCACCTTGCTCGGTTCGTGGCCGTAACCGTGGTAGGCCAGCAGCAGCACGGCGGCCAGCGGGAACACCACCACGCCCAACGCCGACATCCGCCCGCGCGCGCCGACCAGCGAAGTCAGCCAGGCCATGCCCAGGCCGACCAGCGACAGTGCGGCGAAGAAGTGCATGTCCGGCCCGCCGTTGGTGCGCATCGCCACCATCACGTGGTAGCCGCCGTGCAGCAGCATGGCGGGCAGGGCCGGCCACAGCCAGATGGGGGAGCCGGTCGTCTCATCGCGGCCAAGCGCGCGCACCAGCAGGGCACTGGCAGCCAGGTAGAGCAGGACGGCGATGAGAACGATTGTCATCGTTGCAGTTTCGCATACCCCCGTGATGCTGGCGACGGCCCCGTGGCCGCAGTCCGGGGAGACAGCCAGACCCGTTATACTGTCTGCCTTATTGTCCCCCGCTTTCAGACAGGTTGCGCCGCATGTTCGAGTCCCTGACCCAGCGCCTTTCCGGCACCATCGAGCGCCTGCGTGGCCGCGGCCGCCTGACCGAGGAGAACATCCGCGAGGCGACCCGCGAAGTGCGCATCGCGCTGCTCGAAGCCGACGTTGCGCTGCCGGTGGTGCAGGCGCTGATCGAGCGCATCAAGGTGCGCGCGGTCGGCCAGGAAGTGCTGAAGTCGCTGACCCCGGGCCAGGCGCTGATCAAGGTCGTGCGCGACGAGCTGACTGCGGTGATGGGCGCTGAAGCCAGCGACCTGAACCTCAATGTGCCCGCTCCGGCCATCATCCTGATGGCGGGCCTGCAGGGCGCCGGCAAGACCACCACCGTGGGCAAGCTGGCCAAGCACCTGAAGGAAAAGCGCAAGAAGAAGGTGATGGTGGTCTCGGCCGACGTCTACCGTCCGGCCGCGATCGAGCAGCTGAAAACCCTGGCCGAGCAGGTGGGCGTGCTGTTCTTCCCGTCCAGTGCCGACCAGAAGCCGGAAGCCATCGTCCGCGCCGCCATCGACGATGCACGCAAGTCGTTCGTCGACGTGCTGCTGGTCGATACCGCCGGCCGCCTGGCCATCGACGAAGCGATGATGGCCGAGATCAAGGCCCTGCACGCTGCGGTGAATCCGGCCGAAACGCTGTTCGTGGTCGACGCCATGACCGGCCAGGACGCGGCCAACACCGCCAAGGCCTTCGGCGATGCCCTGCCGCTGACCGGCGTGGTACTGACCAAGACCGACGGTGACGCCCGCGGCGGCGCCGCGCTGAGCGTGCGCTACATCACCGGCAAGCCGATCAAGTTCGTCGGTGTCAGTGAAAAGCCGGAAGGCCTGGACGTGTTCCACCCGGACCGTATCGCCAGCCGCATCCTCGACATGGGCGACGTGCTGTCGCTGGTCGAGCAGGTCGAGCAGCAGGTCGACAAAGACAAGGCCGCCAAGCTGGCCGAGAAGGTCGCCAAGGGCAAGAAATTCGACCTGAACGACATGCGTGACCAGCTCGAGCAGATGCAGAACATGGGCGGCATCGGCGGCCTGATGGACAAGCTGCCGGGCCTGGGCAACATCCCCGACCATCTGAAGCAGCAGGTCAGCCAGGGCAAGGAAGTGCCGCGCATGATCGCCATCATCGGCTCGATGACCAAGAAGGAACGGCGCAATCCGAACCTGCTCAACGGCTCGCGCCGCGCGCGCATCGCCAAGGGCTCGGGCGTGACGCCGGCCGACGTCAACAAGCTGATGAAGCAGTACATGCAGATGGAAAAGATGATGAGCAAGATGGCCGGCGGTGGCATGAAGGGCATGTTGCGCAGCATGAAGGGCATGATGGGCGCCATGGGCGGCCGCGGCATGCCGTTCCGTTGATGACGGCCCCGTCCGCAATCTGATGAAGCGCCCGGGCCGACGCTCGGGCGACGCCGCGCAGGTGGCGCAACGGGCCGCCGGGCAAGCTCGACGCCAGCCCCGTCCAGCGCGCACCATGGGGGCCTGTCCGAAACGATAGGCTTCCCACGCAGATGTCCGCTGTCACTTCCCGCGCCGAGGCGTTCTGCCGGCGCTTTGGCGTTTCCGTTCCGATCCTGCTGGCACCGATGGCTGGTGCCTGCCCGGTACCGTTGTCGGCTGCGCTGGCCAACGCCGGCAGCATGGGCGCAATGGGCGCGGTGCTGTCGTCGTCGGCCGATATCGGTCGCTGGATGGATGACTTCCGCGCAGCCTCCAGCGGTCCGGCGCAGGTGAACCTGTGGGTGCCGGACCCTGTACCGGCCCGTGACGTTGCCGCCGAGGCCGCCAGCCGCGCCTTCCTGGCGCAATGGGGCCCGGAGGTGCCGGCCAGCGCCGCCGAGGCCACGCCGGCCGACTTCGAGGAACAGTTTGCCGCACTGCTGGCGGCGCGTCCTGCGGTGGCCTCGACCATCATGGGCGTGCTGTTGCCGCGCCACGTGCAGCAGTTGAAGGATGCAGGCATTGCCTGGATCGCGTGCGCGACCACCTTGTCCGAGGCGCGCGCGGCACAGGACGCCGGTGCCGATGCGGTGGTGGCGCAGGGCGCGGAGGCCGGCGGCCATCGTGGTTCCTTCGATCCGGCGATGGCCGAGCGCCAGCTGGTCGGCCTGTTCGCGCTGCTGCCGCGCCTGGCCGATCACCTGCGGATTCCGGTGATTGCCGCCGGCGGCATCGCCGATGGCCGTGGTATCGCTGCCGCACTCGCCTTGGGCGCCAGTGCGGTGCAGATCGGCACCGCCTTCCTGCGCACGCCGGAAGCGGCGATCGCTTCGGCGTGGGCCGATGGGCTGGCCGCCAGCGAACCGGAAGACACCTGGCCGACCCGCGCCTTCAGTGGTCGCCTGGGCCGTGGCCTGGCGACGCCCTATGTGCGCGCCGCTGCCGCAGAAGGCGCCCCCGCGCCGCGTCCATACCCGGTGCAGCGCGGCCTGACCGCCCCGATGCGCAGGCAGGCGGCACAGGAAAATCGTCTGGCTGCGATGCAGGCCTGGGCCGGGCAGTCGGCGTGGATGGCGCCGGCGCAGCCGGCCGCCGACGTGCTGCGCGGCATGTGGGAACAGGCGCAGGCACTGCTGCCATGATGGTGAGCTGCAACGGCCGGGCGGCGCAGGTGGAAGACCTGCTGCCGGCGCTGGTGAATTACGGCCACTTCACCTCGCTGCAGGTGCGTGGTGGTGCAGTGCAGGGGCTGGACCTGCATCTGGCGCGGCTGTCACAGGCTACGCGCGAACTGTTCGGCAGCGAACTGGACACGGTGCAGGTACAGGCATGGATGGCGCAGGCATTGCAGCAGTCAGGGCAGGCCGATGCCTCGCTGCGGGTGACGGTGTACTCGCGCCGCTTCGATTTCCGCAATCCGCTGGCGGCGGTGCCGGTGGACGTGCTGGTGGCGGTGTCCGCGCCGATGAAGCTGACCGCCTCCAAGCGTGTGCGCAGCGTGGCCTGGCAGCGTGAACTGCCGCAGATCAAGCATGTGGGCACCTTCGGCCTGTTCGCCGAGCGTCGCGCGGCGATGGCGGAAGGATTCGACGATGCGCTGTTTGTCACCGCCGATGGCGACGTGAGTGAAGGCAGCACCTGGAACCTGGCCGTGCACGATGGTGAACGGCTGCTCTGGCCGCAGGCGCCGGCCCTGCGCGGGACTGCCGAGGCACTGCTGAAGCAGCATTGGCCGGGGCCTCAGGCCACTCAGCCGCTGCGGCTGGCCGATCTGGCCGGCGTGAAGGCGGCTTTTGCCTGCAACGCCAGCGGCCTGTGGGCGCTGGAGGCCATTGACGGGCATGTCCTGCCCGGCTCCCAGGCGCTGGCTGAACAGGGCAGGGCGGTGCTGGCGGCGGTGGCTTGGGACAAATTGGGGCCAGATCCCTTTTGCGCCGCAAAAGGGATCTGACCCCGTGAGTTCATCCCCGGGGTTGGCCCGGCCGCGATCTGCCGCTATAATCGCCCGCTTACCTCGCCATCCTGGCGACTGGGCAATAGGAAAAACACCATGGTCAAGATTCGACTGACCCGCGGCGGCGCCAAGAAGCGTCCGTTCTACCACATCATCGTCACCGACGTGCGCAGCGCGCGCGACGGCCGCAACATCGAGCGCATCGGCTTCTACAACCCGGTCGCCCAGGGCGCCGAGAAGCGCATCGAGCTGGACCTGGCCCGCGTTGACCATTGGGTCAAGAACGGCGCCCAGCCGACCGACAAGGTCCGCAACCTGATCAAGGAAGCGACCAAGTCCCAGGCCGCTGCGGCCTGATCCTGACGGGCCACGCTTCGGCGTGGCCCTCTTGGTTGAAGCAGATGAAAGATATCGAGCGCCGCATCCTGCTGGGCAGGGTTGTCGGCGCTTTTGGTGTGCGCGGCGAGATCAAACTCGAGTCCTGGACCGAGCCACGTTCCGCCATTTTCCGTTACCAGCCGTGGATCGTGCGCAGCCCATCCGGCGTGGAAACCACGGTTGAAGGTGTGCGCGGCCGCGACAGCGGCAAGCACCTGGTGGCCCGTTTCCCCGGGGTCGAGGATCGCGATGTGGTCGAAGCGATGCGCGGCACCGAGATCTACGTGGCCCGCAGTGCCTTGCCGCCGCCGAAGCCCGATGAGTATTACTGGGTGGACCTGGAAGGCCTGGATGTGAAGACCACCGAGGGCGTCGCCCTGGGCCAGGTCTCGCACCTGTTCAGCACCGGCGCCAATGACGTGGTTGTGGTCCGGGGTGACCGCGAGCGGATGATTCCGTTCGTGCAGCCGGACTTCGTCAAATCGGTCGATTTCGAGGCCAACCTGATCGTGGTCGACTGGGATCCCGAGTTCTGAGTGTGAGCATGCGTTTCGACGTCATCACCCTGTTTCCCGAGTTCCTCGCCCAGTCCGCTGGACTGGGCGTGGTCGGGCGCGCGCAGGAGAAGGGACTGTTCAGCCTGCATGGCTGGAACCCCCGTGATTACGCCGAAGGCAACTACCGCCGGGTGGACGACCGTCCGTTCGGTGGTGGCCCGGGCATGGTGATGCTGATCGAGCCGCTGCAGGCCTGCCTGCAGGCGATCCGAGAGGCCGATCCCACCCCGGCGCGGGTGATCTACCTCAGCCCGCAGGGCGCGCCGTTGACCCAGGCCAAGGTGCGGGAACTGGCGGCGCTGCCGCGCATGGTCCTGCTCTGTGGCCGCTACGAGGGCATCGACGAGCGTTTCCTGGAGGCCAATGTCGACGAGGAAATCTCCCTCGGCGACTACGTGCTGTCCGGGGGCGAGCTGGGCGCGGCGGTGATCATCGACGCCGTGGCCCGCCTGCAGGACGGTGCCCTGAACGATGCGGAGTCGGCGGCGCAGGACAGCTTCGAGGGCGACCTCGGCCTGCTCGACTGCCCGCATTACAGCCAGCCGGCCCAGCACCCGCTGGGGGACGTGCCGGAGGTGCTGCGCTCGGGCAACCACGCGGCCATCGCCGCCTGGCGCCGCCAGCAGTCGCTGCTCCGGACCGCCCAGCGGCGCCCGGACCTGCTGGATGAACAGGCACTGGGCAAGGCCGACCGCAAACTGCTGGAGCAGGGCCGCCAAGCCCGGAACCAGAAGGCCAGCCCCTAGCGCAGGGCTGGCTTTATCGGCTATCATGGCCAATTCCCGCCAGCCCCGGTTGGCGCGCGCAGTACCCAAAACAAACGTGCAGCACAGTCCGGTGACTGCATGAGCCCACGTTGTCGATACGACACGCCCACCCGAACAAGAATCGGTGTAACCCATGAGCAAGCTGAACAAGTCCATCGTCGCGGAATTCGAATCCGCCCAGATCACCCGCGAACTGCCGAAGTTCAGCCAGGGCGACACCGTTGTCGTCAACGTGAAGGTGAAGGAAGGCAGCCGCGAGCGCGTGCAGGCCTACGAAGGCGTCGTCATCGCCACCAAGAACGCCGGCCTGAACTCCTCGTTCACCGTGCGCAAGATCTCGCACGGCTACGGCGTCGAGCGCGTTTTCCAGACCCACAGCGCCATCATCGACTCGGTCGAAGTGAAGCGTCGTGGTAAGGTCCGCGCCGGCAAGCTGTACTACCTGCGTGGCCTGGAAGGCAAGGCTGCCCGCATCAAGGAAGACCTGGCTGCCGCTGCTGCCGCCAAGGCTGCCCGTCTGGCCGACAAGGCCTGATAAACAACTTCGGTTGTTGCCGCGACGGCCACCTTCGGGTGGCCGTTTGCGTTTCCGGCATCGCATCGGCCACGATCAGCTGATGAGCGACATCAACCCGCGCTATCCCGCCGTGATCCAGTCGGCACTGCGCTTCCTCGACGGCAAGGGGCTGGCGCGCGTGCAGTCGGCGCCGCTGCTGCACCGCCTGCTGTGGCGCGTGGGCATCGCGCTGCCACCACCAATCCTGGCTGGTTTTGGTACCAATGCGCTGGTGCAGGGCCTGTTGTTCGGGCTGTTCTGGACCGCGCTGATGTGGCTGATGCTGTGGCAGGGCAGCGAGCGCCCGCTGGCGCTGTTGCTGGTGGCCGGCCTGTCGGCTGGCGTGCTGTTCGGTATCGTGATGGCAGCGCTGATGCGCTCGCTGCGCTGCCACCGCAAGCTGCCGGACTGGCGCCGGTTCCGCGCACGGCAGGCGGGCTGAGCCGATGGCGCACTGCGCCGTGACCACCGGGCGGGCCCGCGCTAGGCTGCAGCTTCATCCCGATGGACATAGCGTGCGATGCCTGCCAAGCGAACCGCACCTTCCACTGCGCCCACGCTGCTGTCCGGTGGCAACCCGCAGATCGCCAAGGGCGAGGGCGATGCGCCGGTGCAGGCATACATCGCCGCCATGCCGGACTGGAAACGTCCGATCGGCGCGCGACTGGATGCATTGATCGAGCAGGCCGTACCTGGGGTGCACAAGGCGGTGAAGTGGAACTCGCCGATGTATGTGGTTGCGCCGGGCGAAGGGTGGTTTCTCAGCTTCCATTGCTTCACCCGCTACATCAAGGTGGCGTTCTTCCGTGGCGCGGCACTGGCGCCAGTGCCGCCCG
>NZ_JBHHMJ010000745.1:0-382 GCF_042136455.1 Stenotrophomonas sp. 3diitr2024 | reverse complement strand
AGCATCCACAGCAGTGTTCATCGGTGCGTCCTTGTTGCTCGATCAAGTGGAAAGAAGGAAGTCGGAAACAGGTTCAGGCCGGCGGCAGATCGTGCGGCGGCGGACGGAACAGCGGCGAGATCAGCCAGACCAGGCCGATGTAGCGAGCGATGCCTTCGCCGCCGGTCAGCTGGTAATGCAGCGAATCGCTGTCACCCATCACCCACTTGCCGCCCAGGGTCAGGCCGCCAGCCACCTTGTCGGCCTTCGCGCCGGTGGCCGGTTTCGCTGCGGATCAGGGCGGCACGCTGGCGGCCAGCACCGTTGAACTGGAGCTGCGCCTGGATGGCAGCCGCATGCTGTCGGTGGTGCCGGTAGGCGATGACACCCACATCGCGCTGCG
>NZ_JBHHMJ010000742.1:0-329 GCF_042136455.1 Stenotrophomonas sp. 3diitr2024 | reverse complement strand
CGCGTCGTCAGCAATGTCGCGGCCGGCGTACGCCCGACCGATGCGGTGAACGTGCAGCAGATGGATGATCGTTTCAAGGCCGAGCGTGAGTACACCGATGGCCGCTTCAACGCGATGGTCGGTGCCGCCTTTGGTGCCGCGGGCCAGCGCTGCATGGCCGCCTCCACCCTGGTGCTCGTCGGTGAGGCGCGCAACTGGGTGCAGGACCTGGTCGAAAAGGCCATGGGCCTGAAGTGGTATGCGCTGGCCTTCGCCATCGCCACGATCATCGCCGCAGGCTTCCTGATGCCGGGCGTGCAGGCCAACGCCATCGCCGACAGCATCATCAA
>NZ_JBHHMJ010000740.1:0-12541 GCF_042136455.1 Stenotrophomonas sp. 3diitr2024 | reverse complement strand
ACTCCAGTACCCATGCTCGGCTGAGGGGGGGATTGGAAGAGCAGCCGAGCGTGGGCTCGGCTCTGCACTTGATGTCTTCCAGCGGCGTCGCCATTGCTGTTCCTGACCCCAAGGAAAGGAGCGAGCAGGGATGCATACGATCTTCCGTTGGACCACCGCGCTGATTCTGGCGCTGGGCATGGCCGTGACCGCGCATGCCGACGACACCGCCGCGCAGATCCGCCAGCACGCCGGTGATCACCGCCTGCTGGTGCTGGGCGAATTCCATGGAACCCGCGAGACGCCGCTGCTGGTGCGGCAGCTGGTGGATGACTACAGCCGCACCGGGCCGGTCCTGCTGGCGCTGGAACTGCCACGCGGGGAAACCTCCACGCTGCGCGACTACCTGGCTTCCGATGGCGGGGAGAAGGCACGCCAGCATCTGCGCGGGCGTGCGTTCTGGACCGTGCGCGATGACCAGCATGATGGCCGTCGCAGCCGCCACATGCTGGCAATGATCGAAAGCCTACGCGTGCTGAAGTCGCAGGGACGTGTGATCGACGTGGTTGGCTATGACGTCAACGCCAGCAAAGGAGGCAACCAGGTACGCGATGACCTCATGGCAGCCGAGTTGCGGCGGCTCAATCGAGGCCTACCGGCCAGTGCGCGCATGCTGGTGCTGACTGGCAATGTCCACGCCATGCTGCGGCGGCCGGAAGGTATGCCGCCGGAAATGCAGAGGCGGCCGATGGCCTCCCAGCTGCGGGACCTGGATATCTACAGCGTGCGGTTGAGCGCGCAACGTGGTCAGACGTGGGGATGCGCGGGCGGTTGCATGGCGCGGCCACTTCGAGAGCAGGTTGCCACGGGGCCGCGGGTCGCTGCCGGTGCGGAACGGCCGTACGACCTATGGGTATGGATGCCGGAACTGAGCGTCGGGACGCTGGTGGATCCGTAGCGTCAGGCAAACCATCCACGCATGGCGTGGATCTACTCCGGATCACAGGTGTTAGCCGAGCGCGGGCTCGGCTCTACAACAGATCCACGCCATGCGTGGATGTCCTCCCGTCGGGTCAGGGCGCGCGCTTCGCGTACCGCTGCGCGATCACGCCGCAGACGATGAGCTGGATCTGGTGGTAGATCATCACCGGCAGCACGATGGCGCCGAGGCTGCCGCCGGCGAACAGCACCTTGGCAATCGGCACGCCGGTGGCCAGGCTCTTCTTCGAGCCGCAGAACACGATGGCGATCTCGTCCTCGCGGTTGAAACGCAGGCGGCGGGCGATGAAGGTGATCAGCGGCATGGCGATGCCCAGCAGCACGGCGGCCACGACCGCCACGGCCAGCAGCGACAGCAGCGGCGTTTTGCTCCACAGGCCTTCAGTCACCGCTTCACCGAACGCTGAATACACCACCAGCAGGATCGTGCCCTGGTCGGTGTAACGCAGCAGCGCGCGCTGCTTTTCCACCCAACCGGCAATCCACGGCCGCAGCAGGTGGCCGGCCACGAACGGCACCAGCAGCTGCAGCATGATGCCGGCGATCGCATGCAGCGGGTCGTGCACGCCACCGGAGGTGCCCGCCAGCGCGGTCAGCAGCAGCGGCGTCAGGAATACGCCGAGGATGCTCGACAACGAAGCACTGCACACCGCTGCGGGCACATTGCCATGCGCCATCGAGGTGAACGCGATGGACGACTGCACGGTGGAGGGCAGGGTGCACAGGAACAGCACGCCCAGGTACAGCTCCGGGGTCAGCAGCCAGCCCGATAGCGGCTTGAACATCAGCCCCAGCAGCGGGAACAGGAGGAAGGTGCAGGCCAGGATGGTCAGGTGCAGCCGCCAGTGCAGCATGCCGCCAATGATCGACTCGCGCGGCAGGCGCGCGCCGTGCAGGAAGAACAGCGCGGCGATGGCGACGGTGGTGACGTCATCAAGGACGATGGCGGCGGCGCCCTTCATCGGCAGCAGCGAGGCCAGGCCAACCGTGCACAGCAGGGCGAGGGTGAAGTTGTCCGGTCGCAGGCGCGACCACCAGCGGGTCATGGTGGGCAGAGTCCTTGGTGCGGAGAGTTCAGGGCGAGGTGACCGGCGTGGCCAGGCGTTGGCGGGTGGCGGCTTCCAGCGAGGTCAGGCCAGCACGCTGGCCCAGCTGAAGGGCCTGTTCGGGGCTGGCATGTTCGTAGCGTGCGTTGACCAGGCCGAGCACGGCGCCGGCGCGGTTGCCGGACGCACAGTGCAGCAGCACCGGCCCCTGGCTCTGCCGCAGGGCCTGGTGCACGGCGCGCACGTTGGCGGCATCGAGCCCCTCGGCACCGGCCACCGGAATGCGCACGTAGCGCAGGCCCAATGATTCGGCAACGCGGGTTTCGTCGAAACCCCGGTCCTCGCCGGGCTGGCGCAGGTCGATCACGGTGCGCACGCCCTGCGCGGCAAGTTCGCGCAGTTGTGCGGCGGAGGGCTGGCCGCCGGCATACAGGCCCGGGCGGACTTCATTGAGCGGGCCATCTGCGGCCAGGGCCGCCAGTGGCAGGCAGAGCGACAACAACAGCAGGCAGGTCAGGCGCAGCAGCATGGTCCTCTCCGTAAAAACGTTCTGCCGCTACAGGCGCAGCCCGGCGCGGGCCTTCAGCAGCTCGCGCAGTTCGTATTTGTCAGTATCGTCCAGGCCCTGCTGGCGCTGCTTTGCCAACAACTCCTCCAGACGTTGCACCAGCAGCTGTTTCTCCAGCTGTGCCACCGCGTCGTGCAGTTCCTGGGTCCAGCTGGCCTCGGTGCCGGGCAGCGTCTGAGCGGCCAGCGTATGCAGCGACGCCTGTTCCTCGCGGCCGTCGAAGTGTTCCAGCAGGGCGCCGGTGCTGATGTCCGGGCGCTGTTCGACCAGCCCCAGCAGTTCCAGCAGCAGCTCCACGCCCGGCAGTCGCAGGCCCTGGAAGTGATGCTTTCCGCCCAGGGTCAGCGCCAGCGACGGCTGCTGCAGCAGCACGGCGATCGCGCCGCGCACCAGGCTGCGCTTGGCCACCGGCTGGATCGTCCGCTGTGGCTGGCGTTGCGGCATCGGCGCGCGCGTGGCCTGGGCAGTGCCACCGAGGCCGGTCAGCTGCGCCAGCTGCTGCTTCATCAGGTCGCCGAAGGCACCGTCGGGAATCTGCGCCAGCATCGGCTTTGCGCGTTCGGCCAGGCGCGCCTTGCCGTCCAGCGTGCCCAGGTTGATCTCGCGGGTCAGTTCATCGAAGAAGAACTGCGACAGCGGCGTGGCCTGCTTCAGGCGCTCGTTGAAGGCCTCGGCGCCTTCCTTGCGCACGATGCTGTCCGGGTCCTCGCCATCGGGCAGGAACAGGAAGAACGCCTGGCGGCCATCCTTCATGCGCGGCAGCACCGACTCCAGGGCCTTCCAGCCGGCGCGGCGGCCGGCGGCATCGCCGTCGAAGCAGAAGAACACGTCCGGCGCGTTGCGGAACAGCAGCTCGGCATGGTCCGGCGTGGTCGCCGTGCCCAGCGTCGCCACCGCCTGGGTGACCCCGAACTGGAACAGCGAGACCACGTCCATGTAGCCTTCGACCACGATCAACCGCTCGATCTTCTGGTTGGCCTGGCGCACCTGCCACAGGCCGTACAGCTCGCGGCCCTTGTGGAACAGCGCGGTCTCGGGCGAGTTGAGGTACTTGGGGCCGTCGTCCTTCTCGAACACGCGGCCGCCGAAGGCGATCACCCGGCCACGACGGTCGAAGATCGGGAACATCACCCGGTCGCGGAACTTGTCGTAGACGTGGCCGCGATCGTTCTTGGAGAACAGGCCAGCGCGGTCGAGCAGCTTCATGCGGCGCTCGTCCTTGCCCAGCGCATCGCGCAGGCCGCTGTAGCCATCCGGTGCGTAGCCGATCTGGAAGCGCGCGCGGTTCGCTTCGTCCACGCCACGGCTTTCCAGATACGCGCGTGCCTTCTCGCTGCCTTCGAGGTTCTTCTGGAAGAACCTGGTGGCGGCGTCCAGCGCCGAGTACAGCTCGCGGCTGTCGTCCTGCTGCTGGGGGCTGCGCGGGTTTTCGTTGCGCGGCACGTCCATGCCGGCACGCTTGGCCAGCTCATCCACCGCGTCGAGGAACTCGAGGCGGTCGTAGTTCATCAGGAAGCTGATCGCGGTGCCGTGCGCGCCGCAGCCGAAGCAGTGATAGAACTGCTTGGTGGGCGAGACCGTGAACGAGGCCGAGCGCTCGTCATGGAAAGGGCAGCGTGCGGCGTATTCCTTGCCCTGGCGCTTCAACGGCACGCGGCTGCCCACCACCTCGACGATGTCGGTGCGGGCCAGCAGGTCGTCGATGAAAGCGTCGGGGATACGGGCCATGGGCAGCAGGGCAGGGCGCGGTACAGGACCACGCGACGGAACCGGGGGCGGTCGGCCTAGTTTACCCCCTGTCGGGCACCTGGCTGGCGGTGGCCGGATCGATGCCGGCGGCGGCCAGGTGATGGCGCGCGCGCAGGCGCTCATCGATCACCGCGGTCATCAGCGCGCCAACGAAGAAGACCACGGTCGCGTAATAGATCCAGACCAGCGAGATCACCAGGGCGCCCATCGAGCCGTAGGCACTGCCGGGGGCCACGGTGGCGATGTAGACGCCGATGCCGTAGCGGCCCAGTGCGAACAGTGCCGAGGTGATGACGCCGCCGATGAAGGCCTGCCGCCACGCCACGCGGCGGTCGGGCAGGTAGTGGTACATGAAGGCGAAGCCGACTGCGTAAAGCAGCAGGCTGGTGACGTACCCCAGCGCGGGGAGGATCGAGGGCAATTGCGCGAAGGCCACCTGCAGTACCGTGGTGGCAGTCATCGACAGGATCAGCAGGAAGCCCAGGGCCAGCACCACGCCGAACGAGAACACACGCTTGCGCAGCCAGGCCTTGATGCCCTCCAGGCGCTCGCCACTGGTGCGGAAGATCAGGTTGAGCGCGTTCTGCAGCTGCGCGAACACGGCGGTGGCGCCGACGAACAGCAGCAGCGTGCTCCACAGCCCCGCCAACGAGCCGACGTCGGGCTGGTTGTCGGCGTTCTTCAAGACGGTTTCGGCCACCGTAGCCGCGCTGCTGCCAGCCACCGAGCTGATCTGGTCGATCAGCGCCTGCTGTGCCGGCGGGTACAGCGAAGCGGTCAACCACAGCAGCAGCACCAGCAGCGGGGCCATCGACAGCAGGGCGTAAAAGGAAACGGAGGCGGCCTGGGTCAGCACGTCGACGTCGATGAAGCGCTTGGCCACCGCCATCGGAAAGCTGTCCTGCAGGCGCTTGAGGTACTTGTGCAGGGACACGGGAACGTTGGGCTCGGGTTCAACCATGGGTGTGGTTGTAGCAGGCGACCGACGAAGGTGCGGTGAAGCGGGTGCATCAATGGGGTCAGAGCCCTTTCGCGTTGCGAAAGGGATCCGACTCCGTGTACCGGATTACGCCAGCTGCTGCTTGACCAGCTTGGACACCAGGCCCATGTCGGCCTGGCCAGCGAGCTTGGGCTTCAGTGCGCCCATCAGCTTGCCCATGTCGGCCGGGCCGGAGGCGCCGGTCTCGGCGATGGCGGCCTGGATGGCGGCCACGATCTCGGCTTCGCCCATCTTGGCCGGTAGATAGGCTTCGATGACCACGATCTCGGCGCGCTCGATCTCGGCCAGGTCTTCGCGGTTGGCCGCTTCGTACTGGCTGACCGAGTCCTTGCGCTGCTTGACCATCTTGTCGAGCACGGCGATCACGGCGGTGTCATCCAGCTCGATGCGCTCGTCCACTTCGCGCTGCTTGATGGCGGCATTGATCAGGCGGATCACGCCCAGCTTGTGCTTCTCGCCCGCCTTCATGGCGGCCTTCATGTCTTCGGTGAGCTGCTGCTTCATGCTCATGAGGAACCTCGTGGTGGTAGGTGGGGCGGGGCGGATGCCCGAACCCGGAAACGCAAAAAGCCGGCGACGCTCGCGCGTGCCGGCTTCGGCTCCATCGCGACGGGCAGGCCCGCCGCAATGAAGATGCGTCCGATCAGTACAGGCGCTGACGCTTGGTGACGTCGCGCGACGAGCGGCGCAGCTGACGCTTCACAGCAGCGGCGGCCTTGCGCTTGCGCTCCTGGGTCGGCTTTTCGTAGAACTCGCGCTTGCGGGTTTCGGCCAGCACACCGGCCTTTTCGCAAGTGCGCTTGAAGCGGCGAAGAGCAAACTCGAAGGGCTCGTTCTCGCGGACTTTGACGCTGGGCATGGAATCTCCGGGACACAGTAGAACCGGGTCACGCCCGGCGAGCCGCACATTATAGCGGCGAATCGACAAACTGCAAGCGGCCAACCCTGAATACGGGCCGGCGGTTCGAAAGCAGTGAGATCTGCACGTCCCCCGAGGGGGCGGCAGGGGCGTCATAATAGCAGGCATGCGAGTCCTTGGCATCGAATCTTCCTGTGATGAGACCGGCGTGGCGGTGTATGACACCGACCTGGCCGGCAGCGCGGCCCTGCGCGCCCATGCGGTCTACAGCCAGATCGCCCTGCACGCCGAATACGGTGGCGTGGTGCCCGAACTGGCCAGCCGCGACCACGTCCGCAAGCTGCTGCCACTGGTACGCCAGACCCTGGCCGACGCCGGTCTGGGTGTAGGCGATATCGATGGCGTCGCCTATACGGCCGGTCCCGGTCTGGTCGGCGCGTTGCTGGTCGGCGCCGGCGTGGCCCGATCGCTGGCCTGGGCGCTGGAGGTACCGGCCGTCGGCGTACACCATATGGAAGGCCACCTGCTGGCTCCGCTGATGGAAGACGACCCGCCGGAAGCGCCGTTCGTGGCGCTGCTGGTGTCCGGTGGCCATACCCAGCTGGTGGCGGTGGACGCGATCGGCCAGTACCGCCTGCTGGGCGAAACCCTGGACGATGCGGCTGGCGAGGCCTTCGACAAGACCGCCAAGCTGATGGGCCTGCCGTACCCGGGCGGCCCACAGCTGGCCAGGCTGGCCGAGCAGGGCACGCCGGGCGCGTACCGCTTCGCGCGGCCGATGACCGACCGCCCGGGGCTGGATTTCAGCTTCTCCGGCCTGAAGACCCAGGTCCTGATGGCCTGGCGCGACAGCGACCAGAGCGAGCAGACCCGCGCCAACATTGCCCGGGGCTTTGAGGACGCGGTGGTCGAGACCCTGTCAATCAAGTGCGAGCGCGCGCTGGAAGCGGCCGGGACCAACGTGATCGTGGTTGCCGGCGGTGTAGGTGCCAACAAGCGCTTGCGCGCCCGCCTGCAGCAGATGGCCGAGCGCCTCGGCGGCCGCGCCTGCTTCCCGCGGCCTGCACTGTGCACCGACAACGGCGCGATGATCGCCTTCGCTGGCGCACTGCGGCTGCAGGCTGGCCAGCACAGCCCGCCGAAGGTGGATGTGACCCCGCGCTGGGACATGGCGACCCTGCCGGCGGTCTGAGCCGGTAGCGCCGGGCCACGCCCGGCGGACGCTTTACGGACGCCCGGCCAACGGCGACGCCGCCCATACCGTCGTCGCCCGCTCATGGCGCTGCAGCCACCCCAGGGTGTGCGGGCAGCGCGCATGGATCAGCCGCCCGATCGCGGCCAGATCGGCGCCGATGTCGCGCTCGAGGATGGGCTCGTGATGGGCGATGCGGTTGCGCAGGTGGCGGATGCGTCCGATATCCGCATGGATGGCTTTCCTGACGGCACTGGGATGAGCAGAGGGAGCATGCTGCAGAACCCTGCTGAGTGCGGGTATCCAAAGCGTGGAGTCGAAGCGACAGGTGAAGAGCTGCTGCCAGAACACCATAGGCAGGTTGGCGACGATCCCAGGTGTATCGGTTACGCGGCTGGCAAGTTGTTCCAGTACCGTGCGCGGAGAAGTACTGGATGAGGTTGGCAGCCTCCGTCGGAAGGCACCATTCCAGGGCCAACGCGGGCCATGCTGCCTGGCGAGCACAGCTGCAGCGGCGTTACGGGTGACCACTTCGCACAGATGGACCGGCATCATCAGTGCACTGCACATCCGCATGTTCCACAGGTACAGGGATTCGGCTGTGACGTCGGGGCTGCAGGTCGATGCGATTCTCTCGTAAGTAGACAGACGCTCCGCTGACAACGCGCGCCGCAGTACATCGTATGGAGCCATCGTCATGTGCGGTGGTGAAGGAGGGATCGATGTTCGCGAGAGTGGGCGGCGGCGACCATCAGGGAACGTCGTTGTCCGCGCGGCTGATTTTCTGCGTTTTGCCTCGGACGAATACCTGACCTGCCCTGTCGGAATTGGCCTTGACCGGCGATCTGGTCCTTGCCTAATCTGCGTGCCTGCGCCACCGGGACTCGCGGCTGGATTCCAGCTCCCCCCGGGGACAAACGGTAGTACCAAAGGGCCCTGCTAGTGGGGCCCTTTGTTTTTTCCGGCGCCGTCTCCCTGTCGGCCGCTCACCGCCCGTTCCGGGCAGGGTCACCGCCGTGCCGTTACCATGGCCGCCTGTATTGGCGCTGGTAACCGCAATGGACAAGGTTTTCATCGAGGGGCTGACGATCGACGCCCTGATCGGTATCTACGATTGGGAGCGACGGATCCGCCAGGACCTGGTGTTCGACCTGGAAATGGGCTTCGACAACCGTCGCCCTGCGGCCACCGACGACATCGCCCACACCCTGAACTACAAGGCGGTGAGCAAGCGCCTGGAGCAGTTCGTGCGCGAGTCGGAGTTCGGCCTGGTCGAGACGCTGGCCGAGCGCTGCGCGCAGATCGTGCTGGACGAATTCGACGTGAAGTGGCTGCGCCTGAAGCTGAGCAAGCCCGGCGCGGTGCGCGGCGCGCGCGCGGTGGGCGTGATCATCGAACGCTCGCGGGACTGATCCGGTAAATCCGGCCGCCGGCCGGCAACCCCGGTAGTGCCGGCCGCTGGCCGGCAACCTTGGCAACAACGAAACAGACAGGAGACAACTGATGGTGGACGCGGTGGTGGCGGTACAGTGGCTGGAACGGCTGCAGAACACACTGGAACCCTATCCCGGCGCCTACCTGGCGTTGATGATCTCGGCGCTGCTGATCGCCGCCGGCCTGGCCAATTGGGTGACCAAGCGCATCCTGCTGCGTGGCCTGCGGCGCCTGCTGCAGCGCCTGCCGGGCGCCGAGTCCGGGCGCGGCAGCCACTTGATGCGGGTGATTTCGCGCCTGTCCAACGTGGTGCCCAGCCAGGTGATCGCTTCGGGCATCACCCTCATCCCCGACCTGCCGCCCAGCCTGGTCAACGTCATCATCAAGCTGTGCATCGTGTGGGCTGTGCTGACGGTGTCGATGGCGTTCTCGCATGCGCTGGATGCGGCCAACAGCCTGTACGAGCGCAAGCCCGATGCGCGCAACAAGCCGATCAAGGGCTACCTGCAGGTGGTCAAGATCGTGGTGTTCGTGGCCGCCGGCCTGTCCATCGTCGCCACCCTGCTTGGGGTGAAGCTGGGCCCGCTGGTGACCGGCCTTGGCGCCGCCACCGCGGTGCTGATGTTGATCTTCCAGGACACCATCCTGTCGCTGGTGGCCAGCGTGCAGATCAGTGGCGATGGCCGCGTGCGCATCGGCGACTGGATCGAGATGCCCAGCCAGAACGCCGACGGTGACGTCATCGACATCGCCCTGCACACCATCACCGTGCAGAACTTCGACAAGACCATCACCACCATCCCGACCAAGAAGCTGGTGACCGAGTCGTTCAAGAACTGGCGCGGCATGCAGGAGGCCGGTGGCCGCCGGATCAAGCGCGCGCTGTACCTGGACCAGCACAGCGTCGGCTTCCTGGACGAGGGCGACCTGGCCTTCCTCGGCGAATTCGCGCTGCTGCGCGACTACCTGCGTGAGAAGGAACAGGAGCTGGGGCAGTGGAACGGGCGCCTGCGCGAGCAGGGCGTGGCCGAGGTCAACAGCCGCCGCGTGACCAACCTGGGCACCTTCCGCGCCTACGTGGAGCGCTACCTGCGCAGTCACCCGGGCATCCATACCGACATGACCCTGCTGGTGCGGCAGCTGCAGCCCACCACCGAAGGCCTGCCGCTGGAGCTGTACTGCTTCACCCGCAGCACCGCCTGGAGCGAGTACGAGGCCGTGCAGTCGGACATCTTCGACCACCTGCTGGCGATTCTGCCGGCGTTCGGCTTGCGGGTGTTCCAGGCCTCCAGCGATGCCATGTTGATGGCCGGGCAGCGCCAGATGGCCGGCTCGGAGTAAGCTGCGGTGCTCCCGGTGGGACCATACGGGCCCCGCTGTTGGCTGAAACTGAACGAAGAAACCTCTCGCCAAATGGCTCGGGATCGCTAGAATGCCGGGCTTGTAAACGTTTTCATCAAGGACTGCCGGTGGCCTCCGATCGCATCGAATCCCTCATTGCCCAGATGACCGTCGAGGAAAAGGTCGGCCAGCTGGGTGTCTTCGCGGACATGGTCCGCCCGTTCGCCCCGGACGTGAACCCGGAAGCCAACGTGCGCAATGCCGACCAGGTGCTGCAGCAGGTGCGCGAGGGCAAGGTCGGCTCGCTGTTCAATGGCGTGGGCGCCGAGCTGGGCCGCCGCATCCAGCAGGTCGCCACCGAGGAGAGCCGCCTGGGCATCCCGGTGATCCTGGCCGCCGACGTCATCCACGGCATGCGTACCGTGTTCCCGATTCCGTTGGGCGAGGCCGCCAGCTTCGAGCCGGACCTGGCCGAGCGCACCGCGCGCGCCACTGCGATCGAAGCCACCGCCGCGGGCCTGCACTGGACCTATGCGCCGGCCGTGGACATCGCCCGCGACCAGCGCTGGGGCCGTGGCGCCGAAGGTGCCGGCGAGGACGTGGTGCTGGGCTGTGCGTTCGCCGCCGCCCGCGTGCGTGGCTTCCAGGGCAGCGACCTGCGTGCCGCCGATTCGCTGCTGGCCACGCCGAAGCACTTCGCCGCCTACGGCGCGGTGATGGCCGGCATGGAATACAACATGGTGGACATCTCGCCGCAGACCCTGCGCGATGTGCACCTGCCGCCGTTCAAGGCCGCCTTCGAGGCCGGCGCGATCACCGTGATGTCCTCGTTCAATGACATCAACGGCGTGCCGGCCAGTGCCAACGCTGAACTGCTGACCGACATCCTGCGCGGCGAATGGAAGTTCCCGGGCGTGGTGATCTCCGACTACACCGCCGACATGGAGCTGGTCGCCCACGGCTATGCCGCCGACGACCGCGATGCCACCGCCAAGGCGTTCACCGCCGGCCTGGACCTGAGCATGCAGAGCGGCTTCTACGCCGAGCACCTGCCGGGCCTGGTCGAGAGCGGCGAAGTGCCGATGGCGGTGCTGGATGAAGGCGTGCGCCGCATCCTGTGGCTGAAGGAAACCATCGGCCTGTTCGACGACCCGTACCGTTCGCTGGACCCGGCGCGCGAAGCGGATACCTCGCATATCGCTGCGCATGATGAACTGTCGCGCGATGCCGCGCGCCGTTCGATCGTGCTGCTGAACAACCGCGACAACGTGCTGCCGCTGCAGAAGACCGGGCAGAAGATCGCGCTGATCGGCCCGTTCGTGCAGGACCGCGAAAACATCGAAGGCTGCTGGACGCTGTTCGGCGACAAGCAGCGTTACGTCGACCTGGAAACCGGCGTGCGTGCCGCCATCGGCGACGAAGCGCTGCTGGAAATCGTGCCGGGCTGCGAACTGGAAGCGGCCATTCCGGGCGGTACCGAAGCGGCGGTGGCTGCCGCGCTGCGCGCCGATGTGGTGGTGCTGGCGCTGGGCGAACCGCAGCGTTACAGCGGTGAAGCGCAATCGCGCGTGGAGATCACCCTGCCGCCGGCACAGCAGGCACTGGCCGAGGCCGTGGCGATGACCGGCAAGCCGCTGGTGGTGCTGCTGCGCAATGGCCGCGCGCTGGCGCTGCAGGGCGCGGTGCGCAATGCGCAGGCCGTGGCGGTGACCTGGTACCTGGGTACGCAGACCGGCCATGCCGTGGCCGATGTGCTGTTCGGTGACTACAGCCCGTCCGGCCGCCTGCCGGTCAGCTTCCCGCAGGTGTCCGGCCAGCAGCCGTACTTCTACAACCACCCGCGCACCGGCCGTCCGGAGCTGCCGACCATGTCGGAGTTCAAGGCCCGCTGGCGCGAGATTCCGAACGAGCCGCTGTACCCGTTCGGCCACGGCATCGGCTACACCACCTTCGCCTACGGCGTGCCGCAGCTGAGTGCTGTGCAGCTTGGCTGGGACGACACCCTGACCATCACCACCACGCTGACCAACAGCGGTGATGTGGCCGGGGAGGAAGTGGTGCAGTTGTACATCCACGACCGCGTGGCCAGCCGCGTACGTCCGGTGCGTGAGCTGAAGGACTTCCGCAAGGTGGCGCTGCAGCCGGGGGAGTCCGCCGACGTGGTGTTCACCCTGACCCGCGAGCAGTTGGCGTTCACCGGCCGCGATGGCGTGCTGCGTGCCGAGCCGGGCCAGTTCGACCTGTGGGTCTGCGCCTCGTCGGCCGCCGGCGAAGCCGTGCAGTTCGAACTGCTGAAGGCCTGATCAGAAAAAGGGGACGGAGGGGATTAAGTCGTTTGTGCCACTAACGACTTAATCCCCTCCGTCCCCTTTTT